>JAYSFH010000129.1:0-7949 GCA_041913405.1 Dongia sp.
TGACCACCGACATATAGGCCTGCACCGCCGCGAACAGCACCTGCTGCTCGATGTCGAGCAGCTGGGCGCGGCCGGCCTTCACCCGGTTCTCCGCCGCCTTGGTGCCGGCGACGGTGCCGAAGCCGTTGAAGATCGGCTGGTTCAAGGTGAGGCTGTAGGTGCGCGGATAGAACTGGCGGTTGCGGTCGACGATGAGATTGTTCGGACCCGGCTTGGTGCCGTCATGGCTCCATTCCACGCCGGCGTTGACCTGGCCGGTCACGGTCGGACGCCAGCCGCTCAAAGCCTGCGGCACGCCTTCATCGGTGGAACGGAGCTGGGCACGGGCGGCGTCGAGCGTCGGATTGCCGAGATAGGCCTGGCCGAGCGCGCCGCTCAGATCCTCGGCCTCGGCGGTGACGCCGGCGGCGAGAAGGGCAAAGATCGAAACCGCCGCCAGTTGCGCAACGCGTCTCATCGTTTCTCCCCTCCTGGGACCACGGAGTTGAAAGTGCAGTTGCAGGCTAGAACACGAAGCGTTGCGGCCGCGTGAACCCCGGCAGGACTTCGGCATCGGCATCGAAGATCGCACGCTGCGAGACGACGCCGTCCGCGCGCGTGAACAGCGAGCCGCGACCGACGACGCCTTGATCCTTGATCACCACGGCGAGCCGCCCGCGATCGGCGAGCTGGGCCGTCAGCGCTTCCGGAACGATTTCCGCCGCCCCATCCACCAGGATGAAGTCATACGGACCATCACCCGGCCGCCCTGCGGTGAGATCGCCGGAGACGACGCTGATATTGCCGATGCCGAGCTGGGCGGCGATCGCCCTGGCGCGCTCGGCAAGCTCCGGTACCGATTCCAGCGCCACCACCTTTTTCACCAGGCGCGCGAGGATCGCGGCGCTGTAGCCGGTCCCCGCCCCCACCACCAGCGCGGTGTCGCCGAGCTTCGGCTGCGCCACCTGCAGCAGGCGCGCGAGCACCATCGGCTCGGTCATGCGGCGGCCGGCGCCGATCGCGACCGGGCGGTCGATATAGGCGAGCTTCTTCTGCGCGTCGGCTACGAAGGCCTCGCGCGGCACGGCCGCCAGCGCCTCGATCACGCTGGGGTCGGTGACCTTGTTGGTCTTGATCTGGCTGTCGATCATGTGCTGCCGGGCGGCGGCGTAATCCATGGAAGTCCTCGGCTGGAAGTCCCGGGAGGGTAGGACGCTAAATCGATTCAAGTGTTTATAGTCGCTGCCCCGACGCCAGACAACACGCAGGCACTGGCCCCCGCCCCACCCGCCAAACCCCTGCAACTAGGCTTGATTCCGGCGGTTCGGGGCCTTATACGTGCCGCTCCCACCGGCCCGGTGGCAGAGTGGTTATGCAGAGGACTGCAAATCCTTTGATGTCGGTTCGATTCCGGCCCGGGCCTCCATTCCCCTCCGAATATTTGCTCTGCTGCACTTGGCGCTGGATCTTGAGCGCTCAAGCTGCATGCCCCATCCCTACCTTCCCCCTGAAGGGGGAAGGGGTTCGGTCGTGCCATCGCGCTGTAAAACCCTCCCCTCTTCAGGGGAAGGGTTGGGTGGGGGCGCCGCAGGCACAATGCCCGGGGGAGAGGTCCAAAAGCGAAAGGCCGCCGCCCTTGCGGGCGACGGCCTTGGCTCGAACCCGATCCGGAAGGATCAGGGATTCTTCTTGGCGTCGTCGATCTCGCCGACCGTGCCTTCCACCGGGTAGGTGAGCGCCACGGATTCGACCAACTGGCCCTGCGAGGCGAGGATGCGGTAGTTCGCAAAGTTCTCCTCGGTCTGCGCCGCGATCAGCTGATCGTTCGAGATGAACAGTTCGTTGGCGGCGTCGAGCACGTCGAGCAGGCCGCGCTGGCCGATGTCGAACTGCTGCACGTAGCCGTCGTAGGTCTGCTGGTTGGCCGCGACCTGCTTCTCCAGGAGCGCGATGCGATCCTGCTGGGTCTGACGGGCAGCCCAGGAGCTGCGGACATCCTGCTCGACCTCGCGCTCGCGGACGCGGAGCTGCTCAAGGCTCTCGGAGCGGCGCTCCTTGAATTCCTTGATGCGTGCGATGTCGGCGCCGCCGCGATAGATGTTGTAGCGCAGAACGAGCAGGAACTGCGCGTTGTGGTCCTTCTCCTCGAGACCGCTGTTGTAGCGGTTGACCGAGCCCACAGCCTCGAAGTTCAGCTTCGGATAGAGCGCCGAGTTCTGCTGGCGAACTTCAGCCTCGGCACGCTCGACGTCATGCTTGGCGAGACGAACCTTCGGGTTGTTCTCCAGGCCCTTCTGCACCGAGAGATCGACGTTCTCGGAGAGGCGGGACCAGTCGGCATCCGTGATGTCCTGGAGGTCGGTCGCCGGAACGCCGACAACCTGCAGGAACAGGGTCTGCGTCTCGCGCAACTGGCCTTGGATGTCGGTGTAGGTCGAACGCGCGGTCTGCAGGCGGGCTTCCGCCTGGCTGACGTCAGCGACGTTGCCGCCGCCGAGGTCGGCGCGCTTCTGCACCAAGCCCAGGGTCTCTTCGTGCTTCTTGATGTTCTCTTCGGCGTTCTTGAGGCGCATCTGGTCGCGCAGCACGTTCAGGTACTGCTCGGTGGCGTCAAGCGCGGACACTTCCGACTGGTCCTGCACGCGTTCGGCCGCGGAGTTCACCCGGGCCTTCTGGCGCTGCACTTCGCTCGCAGCCTCAAAGCCGTCGAACAAGCGCTGCTGCAGGGTGATCTGGGCGTCGGTACGGACCAGCCAGCGGCCGTTGTCATGCGGGCCCTGGTCGAGCTCAGCCGGCGGGGTATCCACGCTGCCGCTCTCGGTAAATTCCGGACCGCCGTCGATCTTCACGTCGATCTGCGGATAGTAGAGCCCCCAGGCCTGCCGCAACTCCTGGTCAATCGCGCGCCGATCCTTGGCGACGACGCCCACTTCCGGGTTCGTGGTGAGCACGAGCTGGATGGCGTCCTTCAACGTCATCGCTTGCGCACCACTGCTGGCGCTCAGAACCAATCCGAGCGCCGCACCAAGCAACAACGCACTCCGCGAATGTTGCTTAAAGGCCACAGTCTTCATCTAAAAAACTCCCCACACCTGACTAGACCAGCACTGAGCATCCATCCAAACGCCCCTGCTAATCCAAGGAAATCAACTATTTAACCGAAAGGACTTTCGATTCCACCCGACAGCTTTTTACCAGTTTCCGAAATGACACGCACCACCTTTTTCCAACCCTTCCGCACACTTATTAAGACGTTGCTAGCGATCGGCTGGACTAGCGTTCCGTGAGCGCGGTCTCCCGGGCCTTCAGGATCGGCTTCAGGAGATATTCGAGAACGGTCTTGTTTCCGGTCAGGATATCCACAGTGGCGGTCATGCCCGGGATGATGGGCAGCTGCTCGCCCTGTTTGCCGACCAAGAAGTTCTTATCCGTCCGGAGGCGCACCCGGAAGAACAGCTCTTTCTTCTCGTTTTCGATCGCGTCGGCGCTGATCTGCTCCAGCGTGGCGTCGAGTCCGCCATAGATGCTGTAGTCGTAGGCCGTGATCTTAACCTTTGCCTTCTGATTGGGGGCGATGAAGCCGCGGTCCTGGGGGCGGATCTGCGCTTCGATCAGGAGGTTGTCCTCGATCGGGACGATTTCCATGATGTCCTGGGCCGGCTGGATGACGCCGCCGAGGGTCCGGGCCTTGATCTCCTTGACCGTACCCTTGACCGGCGAGCGCAGCTCAGTCCGGCCGACCTTGGCACTGGCTTCCTTCATCGATTCGCGAACGCTGGCGAGGTCGCTCTGCTGCTTGGCGAGCTCGCCGGCCGATTCCGCCTTGAAGGTCGCCACGGCCTCGCTCAGCTTGCTCTGCGATTCCTGCAGCGCCGACCTGGCGCTCGGTTGCGTTGCCTTGGCATTCGCGAGCTCGGAACGGTAGTTCTGCGCCTCTTGCTTGGCTTTCAGCAGATCGACCTTGGAGGCGGCGCCGGCGGCCACCGCGGGACCGAGAATGGCGACCTGCTGCTCGGCGACATCGAGGCCGGCGGCGGCGGAAGAGATCTTGGTGGCGATCGCGTTGATGTCCTGCTTGCGCTGCTCGATCTGGTCGCGAAGCGTCGCGAGCTGTGCCGAGAGCTGGTTCTGGCGGATGACGAACTGGCTCTGCTCCTGCGCGATCTTGTCCGGCGCGTCCTTGACGACGTCGTCCGGGAAGTCGATCTCGGCCGGCTCGCTCTTGCCGGCGATCTCCGCCTGGAGCCGCGCGATGGCCGCCGAGGCGATGTAGTAACGCTGCTTCAATTCAGCGAGGCTGTGGATCGCGGTGCTGTTGTCGATGACCAGCAGCACCTGGTCCTTCTCGACCACGTCGCCTTCACGGACCCGCATCTCCTGCAGCGTACCGCCGTCGAGGCTCTGCATGATCTGTGTCTGGCTCGAGGGGATGACCTTCCCTTCGCCGCGCGTGATCTGGTCGAGGCTGGCGAAATAGGACCAGACCAGGAAACTGAAGACGACGAGCAGAATCGCGCCCAGCAGGATGTGGCCGAAACGTTGGATGCCTTCGCGCTCGGTTTCGGCGGGATCGATCCAGAGATCACGGTTGGTCAGCGACATGATGGATCCTTAACCCTCGTTGGCCCGGATACGGCCCTTCATCAGCGCGTCGAGCACGCCCGCCTTCGGTCCGTCGGCCACGACCTTGCCGCGGTCGAGCACGATCAGGCGATCGACCAGGGAGAGCATCGAGTTGCGGTGGGTGACCAGCAGCAGCGTCTTGCCGGGCACGATCTCGCCAAGACGCGTCTTGAAAGTGTTCTCAGTGCTGTTGTCCATCGAGCTGGTCGGCTCGTCGAGCACCAGGATCGGCGGGTTCAAGAGCAGCGCACGCGCGACCGCCACCGATTGCCGCTGACCGCCCGACAGATAGCGGCCGTTCTCGCCGGTCGGCATGTCGTAGCCGAGCGGATGCTGGCGCACGAACTGATCGACACCGGCCAGGGTCGCCGCGCGGAGGAAGGAATCCTCGTCCACGTAAGGTGCGCCCAGGGTGATGTTGTCCTTCACCGAACCGAAGAAGAGATGCGGATCCTGCAGCACGCAGCCGATCGACTGCCTGAGATCGGTCGGGTCGAGCTGGCGGATGTCGGTGCCATCGACCAGCACCGCGCCTTCCGAAGGCTCGAACAGGCCCATGACCAGACGCTCGATCGTGGTCTTTCCGGAACCGATGCGGCCGACGATGCCGACGCGCTCGCCGGGCTGGATGCGGAACGAGACGCCGTCCAGGGCCGGGGTCTGCGCATTGGGATACTTGAAGACGACGTTGCGGAACTCGATGCCGCCGTCGATGCGCGGGCGACGCAGGAAGACCTTGCCCTGCGGCCGTTCGACCGGCAGGTCCATCAGGCGGTTGAGGCCCTTGAGCGAAGTCCACGACTGGTGGAAGCGCACGATCAGGCCGGCGATCTGGCCCAAGGGCGCCATCGCGCGGCTGGTCAGCATGGAGGCCGCGACCATGGCGCCGGTGGTCAGCGCCGGATAGGGGCTGGTCGGGTCGTGGGTGAAGATCATGTAGCAGCCGACCATCAGCACGCCGACGAAGGCGAGGTTCGAGCTCATGACCACGAAGTTGATGGCGATGGTCGACCAGAAGCGCGATTCCATCGCCGAGGACGAGGACGCGGCGACGTAGCCGTCCCAGTCGCGCTGCATCTGGCCTTCGGCCGAGGCGGCCTTGATGGTGTCGAGGCCGTTGATGGTCTCGACCAGCATGGCGTGCTTCTGCGCCATTTCGCGATAGGAGCGCTCGACCGCCTTCTGCATCGGTGCCTGGACCGCAATGCTGACCAGGATCACCGCCGGCACCAGGATCGCCGGCACCAGGGCAACCGGACCGGCGAGGATGAAGATGATGACCAGGAAGATCAGCACGAAGGGAAGATCGATCACCGCCGAGAGCGTCGCCGAGGTGAAGAAATCGCGCAGCGTCTCGTAGGACTGGATGTTGGAGGCGAAGGCGCCGGCCGATTGCGGCCCGGCGGCCATGCGGATCGACAGGATGTGCTCAAATAGCGAGGACGAGACCTTGCGGTCGAGCGACTTGCCGGCCTTGTCGAGGAAGTAGGCGCGCAAGGTCCGGAGCATGAAGTCGAAGACGAAGATCGTGATGGCGCCCAAGGCCAGCACCCACATCGTCCCTTCCGCCTTGTTCGGCACGACGCGGTCATAGACCTGCATCGAGAAAATCGAGGTGGCGATGGTGAAGATGTTGATCAGCAGCGCCGCGACCACGACCTCGCCGTAGACCGGCGTGAACTTCGCGACATTGGTCCAGAACCAGTTGCGCGGCCGGGCCTCGGTGAGATCGGCGGAACGGGTGTCGAGCCGGATCTTCGGCCGCACCACGATCTGGACGCCGGTATAGACCGCTTCCAGCTCGGCCAGCGGATAGGAGTGGCTGCCGTCGAGATTGTCGGGCGTCGCGATCTCCGCCATGCCGGCGCGCGGCGGCGAGAGCAGGACGCAGGCCTTGCGGTTCTTCAGCAGCAGCACCGCCGGCAGGCTCATCTTGTCGACCTGGTCCAGCTTGCGCCGGACCTGGGAAGCGGAAAGGCCCGAACGATCGGCGGCGCGCAGGAAGAGATCGGGAGTCATGCCTTCGTCGCCGACCGGCAAGCCGCTCGCCAATGCAGCGGGCGACTTCGGCGAGCCGAAGATGCGCGTCATGATGACCAGGCAGGACAGTAGCGCGTCATCGCGTGTGGTCGGGCCGGAATATTCGACCGGCACCTGCGGCGCATCGCTGCGCACCAATTCGGCGGCATGCAGCGGCGGCGTCGCCACGGGCGGACGCGGCGGGACTCCGCCGGGCGGTGTTCCACCCGGCTGTGCAGCACCGGCTTGCGGCGCGGCAGTCCCTTGCGGTGCAGGCGTGGCGCGCGGGGCGCCGGTGGGCGAAGACGCGGGGGCAGAACCCGGCGCGGGAGCGACAGGGCGCGGCGCTGCCGCGGTCGAAACGGGCGCAGCAGTTTCACCGGTGCCACGAGGGTTCGGACCGGAGGCAGCGACTTCGGACGAAGGTGCGTTGGTGCTCATCTGGCGCGGCGCATCCATAGTCTTTTCTGCTGCCGGAGGATAGGTGGAATTCGCTGCCGGTCCGGCCGCCGGACGTGGCGGCTGCGGCTGGCGGGGCGGTGTCGAGATGCTCGGCGCGACCTTGGGCTCAGCCGGCTTGAGCTCAGGTGCGCTGGTCTCCGTCGGCTTCACTTCGACAGGTTTGGCTTCGACAGGTTTAGCTTCGGCGACAACCGGCTTCGGCTCGGCCGAACTGGGTTTCGCCTCGGCGGCAACGGGCTTCGGCTCAGCCGGAACCGGTTTCGATTCAGCGGTAGTCACCTCCGGTGCCTTCGCGGCGACCGGCTTCGGCTCCGGGGCAACATTGCTGCGCGGCTGGATCGAGGGTGCTTCTCCAGGAAGCGAGATCTTCGGCTCAACCCGCTTGGCCTCGACCGCAGCCGAAGCCGAGATCGCCGGTGCCGCCGGCTGCAGACCCAGACCGGCACGCAGCCGGCTCAACGGTGTGTCTTCCACGGCGGCCTGATCGTCCGATCCCTTGGCCGAAGCCCCTTTCGGATCCAGGCGGCTGCCGAATTTGAATCCCATATTCCCCGTCTCTTTTCCCACGGACCGGCGTAACCCAACCGATCGGCCTATCCCTAGCAGCAGGATAAAGCATTAATCATATAAACCCTTGGCAAATGATTAACAAATGACATCCGACACACTTCGGTGTGGCACTGTTCCATTTGCCTTAGGATCGTCGGTTGGTCGCACTCCCATGTGAGCCGGTTGGTGACCGGAAGCACATCAAGACGACTGCATTCTGCTCCAGGGATCGTTTATTCGGCGTGACAGAACGCGCCGAAGCCATGGCAGCGGAAGCGACGATTCCGAACGAGAGATTCCGACTAAGCCGCCTCCAC
>JAYSFH010000129.1:7959-8183 GCA_041913405.1 Dongia sp.
GTGGCGGTTGATCAGGAACACCACGCCGTAGCGCATCAAGGTGGGAACCGCACGCGTGAGGAAGCGACCAACGATCTCGCCGGTCTTGGCCGCCGCTTCCTTCTCATCGGTGATCGGGGCGCCATCCTTGTTGACCCGGACGCCGCGGCTCTTCAGCTCTTCGCCGACTGCGGCGGTGAGCTTCGCGGTCGGAACGCCCTCCTCCAGCAGCGACAGCGCCACGG
>JAYSFH010000129.1:8193-8485 GCA_041913405.1 Dongia sp.
CCGCGAGACCGCTGCCGACCTGCGGCGCGATCAGGTACTGGCGGCTGATCGACTGCCGCCCCAGGTCGATCAGTTTCCGGTTGATGCTGTCCACGATGCGAACCCGCTCCGGCTTTGCCGGCAAACCGCTCGGCTGGAACGCCGATCCCACAGGACTGAGCTTGCCGACGGCTGACATCAGCAGCACGGTGCGCTCAAGCTCCTGGATATTCTTCTTGGCGCCGGTGGTCTCGATGATCTGGTCCAGCGACAGCGAGCCTTTCGCCAGCGCCTCGCGGATGAGCTGCGCCGA
>JAYSFH010000129.1:8540-8762 GCA_041913405.1 Dongia sp.
CGGCACCTTGGTCTTGTCGGTGAAATCCTCGACCGGTCCCGGCAAGGCGAAGCAGGCATTCCGGAGATGCCGCGAGGTCTCGCTGCGCGGCAGGCGCGGATGGCCGCGCACATAGACGTCGCGCCGGAACCGCTGCCCCACCAGGAAGTCCTGCGCCAGCTGGCGCAGCCGGTCGGTCGGCTGCTTCTTGCAATAGGCGACCGCCGGATCCGGCATCATCAG
>JAYSFH010000130.1:0-8756 GCA_041913405.1 Dongia sp.
CATCAACATCGCCTCGATCCTGGGGATCGGCGTGAGCGCCGGCGTCATGCCCTATGCGGTTTCGAAGGCGGGCCTCATTCAGATGACCAAGGCACTGGCGCTGGAATGGGCGCGCTATGGGATCCGGGTCAACGCCATCGCACCGGGCTATTTCCCGACCGATCTCAACCGCGAATACCTCGCGAGCGAGGCCGGCGAGGCGATCAAGAAGCGCGTGCCGATGCGGCGCTTCGGCGCATTGGCGGATCTCGACGGCCCGCTGCTCTTGCTTGCCTCATCCGCCTCGGCTTACATGACCGGCAGCGTCATCACCGTCGATGGCGGCCACCTCGTCTCCAGCCTCTAAGGCACGCAGCCCATCATGGATTTTGCCCTTTCGCCTGAAACCCAGGACACCTGCAAGCGGATCAGCGCCTTCCTCGACCGGCACGTGATCCCGCTGGAATCCGACCGCGCCAACTACGACGAGGGCGAGAATATTCGCCTCGATCTGCTGGCCGAGCTCCGGAAAAAGGCGCGGGCCGAGAATCTCTGGTGCCTGCAGATTCCGAAATCGGAAGGCGGCAACGGCCTGCCCAAGGGCCAAACCATCACCCATATGTCGGCCTGCTACGAAACCATGGGCCGTTCGATCTTCGGGCCCGTCTGTTTCAACAGTGCCGCGCCCGACGACGGCAACCTCTATCTCCTGAACAAGGTCGCGACCCCGGCGCAGAAGGAGAAATGGCTCAACCCGATCATCCGCGGCGAGGCACGCTCGGCGATCGTCATGACCGAGCCGGCGCCCGGCTCCGGTTCGGATCCCGCCGGCATGATGAAGACCACGGCGACGAAGCATGGCGATACCTGGGTGATCAAGGGCCATAAGTGGTTTATCACCGGCGCCGGCGTCGCCGATCATTTCATCCTGCTGGCGCGCACCTCGGATGATCCGCGGCGCGGCCTCACCACCTTCCTCTTCCACAAGGACCAGCCCGGCTGGAAGCTGATCCGCCGCGTCCCGATCATGGGACCGGAGGAGCATGGCGGCCATTGCGAGCTCTCCTTCGACGGGCTCGAGATCAAGGACAGCGACCGCCTGATGGAAGTGGGCGAGGGGCTGAAAGCCGTCCAAATCCGCCTCGGCGTCGCCCGGCTCACCCATTGCATGCGTTGGCTCGGCATGGCCAAGCGCGCGCTGGAGATCGCCGGCGCTTATGTGAAGGAGCGCGAATCCTTCGGCATCAAGCTGATCGACCATGAAGGCGTGCAGTGGATGCTGGGCGAGGCGGCGATGCAGATCGAGACCGGCCGGCTGCTCACCATGCATGCCGCCTGGCGCATCGACCAGGGGCATCGCGCGCAGAAGGAAGTGGCGATGGCCAAGATCGCCGTCGCCGACGTGCTGCACAAGGCGATCGCGACCTCGATCCAGCTCTGCGGCGCGCGGGGCTATTCCAAGGATACGCTGCTGGAATGGATGTACCGCTACGCACCCCAGGCGAAGCTGGTCGACGGTGCCTCGGAGGTGCACAAGATGCTGCTGGCCAAGCATCTCATGAAGGACGGCCGCGACTTCTGGCAATGGGGTTGAGCGCGTGAGCCTCGCCGCGCAGTCTGAAGCCGTCGCCGATTTCATCGCCCGCGCCGCCGGTGCGAAGGCTGCGACTGTCGCCGTCCTGAACCGGCTCGGCGGCGGTGCGATCCAAGAGAACTGGGCGCTCGACGTCGAGGTCGCCGACGGTCCGCAAGCGGGCCGCTATGAGGCCGTGCTGCGCAGCGACGCGGTGTCCGTCATCGCCGAGAGCTGGCCGCGGGCCCAGGAATACGCATTGATCGCCGCCGCCCATGCCGGCGGCGTGACGGTACCCCAGCCGCTCTGGCTGGAGCCCACCGGCGGTGTCATCGGCCGGCCGTTCTATGTCATGCGACGGGTGAAGGGCCTGGCCCAGGGCCGGCGCCTGCTGCGCAGCCTGGAAGGGGAGGCGGGCGATCAACTGGCGACGCGCCTCGGCGCCGAGCTCGCCAAGCTGCACCGCATAATGCCGAAGAATGCGCCGGAGACGCTGGCCTTCCTGCCCAAGATCGGCGCCGATCTCATCGCGCAACGCGCCGCACATTATCGCAAGGCGCTCGACGCGCTGCCCGAGCCGCAGCCGGTGCTGGAATGGGCGATCAACCGGATGGAGGACCTGGCGCCACCGATCGAGACCATCGCGCTGGCACATCGCGATTTCCGCACCGGCAACTACATGGCCGATGACGGCCAGCTCACCGCGATCCTCGATTTCGAGTTCTCCGGCTGGAGCGACCCCTACGAGGATCTCGGCTGGTTCTGCGCCCGCTGCTGGCGCTTCGGCGCGGTCGATCGCGAGGCGGGCGGCATCGGCAGCCGCGAGGCTTTCTATGCTGGGTATCAACAGGGCACCGGCCAGCCGGTCGACGAGGGGCGGGTGCGCTATTGGGAGGCGGTGGCGCCGATCCGCTGGGCGATCATCGCGCTCCAGCAGGGCGAGCGCCATGCCTCCGGTCAGGAACCGTCGCTCGATCTCGCGCTGACCGGCCTGCGCGCGATTGAATGCGACTACGACTTGCTGGCCGAACTGCCCAAGCTCAAGAAGGGTGCGTGACATGCTGCCGAGACCCGGTGCCGCCGATCTCCTGAAGATGGCCGAGCAGGGCCTGCAGGACCACGTCGTCGGCAAATTGGAAGGCGAGGCGAAGTACCACACGCTGATGGCTTTGCGCGCCATCACCATCGCCAAGGCCGAGCTCGAAGAGGGGCGTGCCGCCGATGTTGCCGAGCTGAAACGGATCCAGGCGCTCTATCCGGAGCCGGTCGGTGACCTTGCCGCCGCGCGCAAGCGCCTGGCCGCCGACATCCGCGCCCGCCGCTTCGAGCCGGGCACGCCGCGCGAGGTGCGTCTCCTCGATGCGCTCACCGCCACCACGGCCACGCAGCTCCGCGCCGTCAACATCAAATACATGGTAAGGCGCGGCCGGGGCGCCGAGAGCGCGGTCTAGCGCTTACTGCCCCAGCACACCCAGCCGGCTGATGATCGCGCTGATCTCGGCCTGATGCGAGACGTCCATCTTGCGGTGGATGCTTTTCATCTGGGTGCGAATGGTCTGCGGCGAGAGAGCGAACTCGGCGGCGATCTCCGGCGCAGTGGCATCACCATGCGCGAGGCGCCGTGCCAGCCGCGCTTCCGCCGTCGTCAGACCGAACAAAGCCTTCAGCGCCTCAAGCGCCGGCACGGCATTGCGTTCCGGATCGTCGATCAGGATCATCGCGCCGCCGGCGCCGCCGATTCCGGCAGACTGGGCCTCCGGCAGCGGTGCCACCAGTAGCTTGAGCGGCGGACCTTCGCTGCGCGCCACCCGCAGGGCATTACCGGCGCCGTTCGGGTCGAGGCCGGTGCGCCGCGCCGCACCCGAGATCATGCGGCGCAGCCCGTGCTGCTGGCTGGGATCGTTCACCGTCAGCGTGTCCAGGCCATCGAGCACGATGCCGTCGCCGCGCTGCAGGATCTCCTCGGCGATTCGGTTTGCGATCCGGACCTTGCCCTCGGGCGAGCAGACCACGACCCCGATCGACAGCGCATTGAGGCTGGCGCGGGCATGGGCGAGATCGAGCTGCAGCCGCCGCATGTGATGCGTCAATTGCAGCGAGCGGCGGAGGTGCGGCAGCAGGGTATCGAGCCCGGCGGCCTCGCTCTCGGCGTAGTGCCGGTCCTGCTTGTCCCGGAGCACGCCCAGCATGCCGATCTGGCCGTCGCTCAGCGGGATCGCGGCGCCGAGGCACCAGAAGAAGTTGGAGTTCGGCCGGACGAAGTCGTTGAAGATCTCCGAATGCTCCCAGACGTCGGGCGTCACCAGGCGGTGCATCAGCAGCGCCCGGTTGCCGCGTTCCGGCGTCGCCATCTGGGCCCAGAGATCATGCCGCACATAATGCTCGGCATAGGCCGCCATGTTCAGGCCCTCGCAGCCGGGCGTCGCCAGCAGCTGCGAGCGGCCGACCCGCATGTCGGCGATCTGCAGCACGCAGCCCTTGGCGTCGAGGATTTGCATGAGCTGTCGTCCGACGGCGGACCAGGCCCCGGCAGTCTGGTCATAGGCCGCGTCGTAGAACAGGCCGACCGCCTGTTCGAATGCGCCCTGGTTGCCCATGCCCGACATCGCTGATCCCCTCAAGCCCGACTCCGAATGATCCGGGCGGATGGGCCTGGCTTCTCCGGCGCCGTCTCCGGCGGCCGTTCGATGCCGAGCGAGGCCTCGATCGCCGTCACCGCCGCCGTGCCGAACTCGACCAGTGTCTTCAAGGTCGTGGCCAAGGCGCTGCCGGGCACCGCGCTGGCGACAGACAGCTTTCGGGCAGCGTCTTCATATTGCGCATGGAAGCGGAGCAGCGGCACGGTCACCTCGACCGGCAGCAGATGCAGCCGGTCGGGATTGGCGGTCCAAAAGGTGGTGCTGGGCAGGGCCAGTGCGGCGCCGATCGCACTCGGGACCGGCCGCTCCGCCGGATGGGCCGCGACCTGCTCAAGCAAGTGGCGCGCCGTCGCCAGCACGATCTCGACCTCTGCGGCCAGGGCGAAGGAGAGGGTGGTGCGCTGCTCTTCGCGTCGCTTCGCGCGTTCGACGCGATCGCGGCGCGCGACCGAAAGCCGGGTGATGGAGACGGTGAAGATCGCCAGGATCAGCAGCGCGAAGCCGGCATAGTGCAGGACCCGCGCCTTGTTGCGCTCCTGCGCCGCCACCTGCGGGTCGGCGGCGGGTGCCGGCGGTTGCCAGAGGCCGATCTTCTGCTGGCGCGCCTGGGCCTCGGCCGCGTCGTATTTCTCGGCGAAGGCCTGCTGTTCGCTGTCATTGAAATTGCCGCTGCGATAGACCGCGGCCAGTCCACGGGCGACCAGCTCCAGCGCAGGATCCTTGCCGCCGACTTCACATTGCGCGACGGCATCACCCTCCGACGTCTTGTCGAAGACCTTGCAGCTTACCCGTGCGCCGCTGATCAGCCCATCCAACGCCACCCGCGCCTCCGGGCCCATCGGCGCCGACATGTCCGGCGCGGCGACTCCATAGAGCTGGACCCGCGAATCGCCGACCCGGATCTCGTCGCCATCGATGGCCTGGGCGGTGCCTTCCAGCTTGGTCGGACCGGGCGGGACGAGTGCCTCGGCATCCACTTTCGGGACCGGGACGGCGGGCGGCGCGGGGGCTTCGCCCTTGGTCGTCTTAGCGATCGCGGGCGTCGAAAGGAGTATTGCAACAACAATGGCTTGCAATGCGGTGATGAGGTTCTTTGGCAAGACTCGATTCCCCCTGGGCGGGCCTTCGGCAAGGGCTAGACCCCCATGGTTAATGTGTCAAACGGCAATTGGGTTGCCGGTCCTGCATGGCATCGGCCCGCCTGGACAGGCAGAACCGGCGTCGATATATTTTGAATGAACGTTCAAATAATAGATCAAGACCGCCGGGGCGCCGAAGGGACATTCATGGCTGAGAACTACGATGTGATCGTGATCGGCGGCGGGCATAACGGGCTCGTCACCGCCGCCTATCTCGCCAAGGGCGGGGAGAAGGAGGGCAAGAACAAGCTCAAGGTCCTGGTGCTCGAGCGCTACAAGAAGGTCGGCGGCGCGGCGATGTCCGAGGAGATCTATCCCGGCTTTACCTACTCGACCTGCTCTTTCGTCTGTTCGCTGCTGCGGCCGGAAATCTTCCGCTTCCTCGACCTGCCGCGCCATGGCTTGCAGGTGATCCCCTACGAGATCAACTCCTCGCCCAATCCGGACGGCGAGGGGATCATCACCTACAAGGACCATGACCGCACGCGGGAGAGCCTGCGACGGCATTCCATCAAGGATGCCGAGGCCTATGACCACTACGCCGCCGAGATCAGCCGGCAATGCCGCTTCATCAAGCCGCTGCTGATGCTGACTCCGCCGGACCCGACGCAGATCAACCCCTTCGCCCAGAACCGGATCAATCCCTGGGGCAAGCGCGAGGACTTGGACGGTCTGCTGAAGATCGCCGCCGAGTTCAGCCGCATGGGCGAGAAGGAGATGTACGAGATCATCCGCTTCTGGACCATGTCGATCGGCGACTTCCTCGACGAGTATTTCGAGAATCCGCGCTGGAAGGGCTTCTCCGCCGCGTCCTCGATCATCGGCACCGCGCTGGGGCCTTATTCGCCGGGCACCGCCTATGTGCTGCTGCACCACTATATGGGCGAAGTCGACGGCCAGATCGGTGCTTGGGGCTTCGCCCGCGGCGGCATGGGCTCCGTCTCGAAAGCGATTGCGAGCGCCGCGGAAGAGGCGGGCGCCGAGATCCGCGTCAATGCTGAGGTCGCCAAGGTTATCGTGAAGGGCGGCCGCGCGGTCGGCGTCGCGCTGGCCAGCGGCGAGGAAATCTACGCCAAGGCCGTGGTCTCGAACCTCGATCCAAAGCGCACCTATCTGAAGCTGATCGAGAAGTCGGACCTCGACGCGATCGATCCCGACATCCACAGCTACGCCAAGAACTTCAAGATCCGCGGCTCCTCGGGCAAGCTCAACATCGCGCTCGACGGACTGCCGCAATTCGCCGGCTGCCCGAAGGAGAGCGCCTGGGGCACGATCGATATCGGCGGAGACTTCGACTACATCGAGCACGCCTTCGACGATTACAAATACGGCTCCTGGTCCAAGCGACCCTTCCTCGACATCGTGATCCCGACCACGGTTGACCCGACCATGGCCCCGCCGGGCAAGCATTTCATGTCGGTCTTCGTACAATACGTCCCTTACAAGCTCGCGGAGAGCGAATGGACGCCGCAGATGAAGGCGGCTTTCGAGAAGGACGTGCTCGACACCATCGAGATGAACGCGCCCGGCTTCCGCAACTTGATCCTGCATTGCCAGACCCGCACGCCCTGGGATATCGAGAACGAGGTCGGCCTGACCGAAGGCAATATCTTCCAGGGCGAACTCACCTTGGATCAGCTGCTGTTCAACCGCCCGTTCCCGGGCCTTGGGCAGTATCGCGGTCCCTTCGACGGCTTCTACATGTGCGGCTCCGGCACCCATCCCGGCGGCGGCGTCATGGGCGCCCCGGGCGCCAACGCCGCGCGTGAGATGCTGAAGGATTTCAAGCACGGGGTGATCCGATG
Organism: Dongia sp.; assembly: GCA_041913405.1. GTDB lineage: Bacteria > Pseudomonadota > Alphaproteobacteria > Dongiales > Dongiaceae > Dongia. The sequence goes on from JAYSFH010000130.1 coordinate 7,136, forward strand.
AGCGGCAAGATGTATGACGTCGCCATCATCGGCGCCGGGCATAACGGCCTGGTCGCCGCCACCTATCTGGCCAAGGCCGGGCAGAAGGTCATCGTCCTCGAAGCCAGCGACCGCATCGGCGGCGCGGCGGTGACTCGGGAGTTCGCGCCGGGGTTCAAGGTCTCCGGTGTCGCCCATATTCTGCACGCGCTGCACCCGAAGGTCGTCCGCGATCTCGGCCTCAAACTCGATCACACGGCGATCGGCACCTCGGTGTTGTTGCCCGAAGCCAAGAGCATTGAGATTTCGGGCGATGCCGCCGCCACCGCGGCCTCGATTGCCGCGGTGAGCAAGGCCGATGCAGAGGCATGGCCGCGCGTCACCGCACGCCTCACCAAGATCGCCGGCGCGCTCGGCACTTTTCTCTCGCGCACCCCGCCCAGCCCGGCGATCAGTGCCAACGACTTCCAGACCAAGCTGGCGCTGGCGATGTTCGCGCTCCAGGTCCGCATGCTCGGCAAGAAGGACATGCTGGAGCTGACCCGCATCCTCACCATGAACGTGGCCGACCTCGCCAACGACTTCTTCGAAAGCGACGCGATCAAGGGACTGCTGAGCCTGGATGCCACGCTCGGCGTCTATCTCGGACCGCGCTCGCCGAACACTGTCTTCAATCTGCTCTATCGCCTGTCATCCTATGGCAAGCACGGCATGGGCGGCCTCGCCCTGCCGAAGGGTGGCATGGGCACGGTCGCCAAAGCGCTGGAAGCCGCGGCGCGCAACACGGGAGTGGATATCCGCACCAGCGCGCCGGTCGATCACATCCTGCTCGAGAAGGAGATCGCGACCGGAGTGGTGCTGAAAGGCGGCGAGGAAATTCGTGCTGCGAATGTGGCCTCCAGCGCCGATCCGCAGACCACGCTCTTGAAGCTGGTGCAGCCGGGCAATCTCGACACCGAGTTCATGAAGCGGATCCGGCATCTCAGGATGAACGGCTGCGTCGCCAAAGTGCATCTGGCGCTGGATGGATTGCCCGACGCCTGGAAGACCCGCAGCGGCCGCATGGTGGTGGCGCCGAAGATCGACTATGTGGAGCGCGCCTTCGACTGTGCCAAATACGGCCGCGTGGCCGACAAGCCGGCGCTGGAAATCGTGATTCCGACCCTGACCGATCCCAGCCTCGCGCCCTCCGGCAAGCATGTGGCCTCGATCCTGTTCCAATACGCGCCCTACAAGCTCCGCGCGACGGCCCCGGACGAGGCGCGCCGTCAGGTGCTGGAGCGCACGATCGACACGCTCGATGTTCTGGCGCCGGGCTTGCGCACCCGCGTGGTGGCTTCAGAGGTGCTGACGCCGCACGACCTCGAGGCGCAATACGGCCTTGCGGGCGGCCAGTGGCATCAGGGCGAGGTCACCCTCGACCAGATGTTCTTCCTCCGCCCGGCCGGCCAGTACCAGCAATACAGGATGCCGATCCCGGGCCTCTGGCTCTGCGGCGCCGGGGCGCATCCCGGCGGCAACGTCTCGGGTGCCGCCGGTGCGAATGCCGCGCGGGAGATACTGAAGGCGATGAAGCAGAGGAGGGCGGCATGAACTCCATTGGTTGCCTCACTCTCGGTCGTCATCCCAAGGCTTGGCCTTG
>JAYSFH010000131.1:0-956 GCA_041913405.1 Dongia sp.
CGAAGATTCGCGATGACCCTCGAGCTGAAGAACGTGATGAAGAGCGTGGATGGCGCCGTCCATATCCACGAAACCAACCTCAAGCTCGAGGAAGGGACCTTCAACGTGCTGTTGGGCACGACGCTCGCGGGCAAGACCACGTTGATGCAGCTGATGGCCGGCCTGGACAAGCCGACCAGCGGCGAGATCTGGTTCAACGGCCGCAACGTGACCGGCGTCTCGGTGCAGAAGCGCAACGTCTCGATGGTCTACCAGCAGTTCATCAACTACCCGCATATGACAGTCTACGAGAACATCGCCTCGCCGCTCCGCGTCGCCCGGGCCGATGCCCAGACCATCGATTCCCGCGTCCAATCCGTCGCCGAGCTGCTGCGCTTGAAGCCGATGCTGAACCGCAAGCCGGCCGAGCTTTCCGGCGGCCAGCAGCAGCGCACCGCGATTGCGCGCGCGCTGGTGAAGGACAGCGACATGATCCTGCTGGACGAGCCGCTGGCCAACCTCGACTATAAGCTCCGCGAGGAATTGCGTGACGAGCTGCCGCGGATCTTCGCCGACCGCCATTGCATCGTGGTCTACGCCACGACCGAGCCGGCCGAGGCGCTGCTGTTCGGCGGGCATACCGCGACCTTGAACGAGGGACGCGTCACCCAGTTCGGCCCGACCGGCCGGATCTACCGCAATCCCAGCGACCTCATCAGCGCGCAGGTCTTCTCCGATCCGCCGCTCAACACCGCGACGGTGACCAAGCGCGGCAACGAGCTGGTGCTGGGGCCCGGCATCTCCTGGCCCGTCAACGGCGCGATCGGCGGGCTGCCCGACGGCGACTACCTGCTCGGCATCCGCGCGCATCTGGTGGCGCCGTTCCAGCAGACGCCGAATGCCGTCGCGATCGAGGGCCGGGTGCTGGTGGCGGAGCTCTCCGGCTCGGAAAGCGTGCTGCATGTCGATCTCAACGG
>JAYSFH010000131.1:966-8753 GCA_041913405.1 Dongia sp.
CGGCGCCACCTGGATTTCGCAATCCCATGGCGTGCATCCCTTCGAGGTGGGGTCGACAGCCCGGCTCTATGTGGACGTCGCCCGCGGCTTCCTGTTCGACCACAACAACAATCTGGTCGGCGGATTGGATCAGGGGGGATTGAACTGATGGCCCGCATCCTGATCGACAAGCTCCGGCATTCCTACGTCCAGAACCCGCAGAAGCCTGAGGATTACGCGCTGCGGGAGATGAGCCTGGAGATGGCCGATGGCGGCGCCTATGCGCTGCTCGGGCCCTCCGGCTGCGGCAAGACCACCCTCTTGAACGTGATCTCGGGCCTGCTGCATCCGACCGAAGGACGGATCCTGTTCGACAACACCGACGTCGGCCGCGCGACGCCGGAGGAACGCAACATCGCCCAGGTGTTCCAGTTCCCGGTCGTCTACGACACGATGACGGTCTACGACAACCTCGCCTTCCCGCTCAGGAATCGCGGCGTCGCCGCCAGCGACATCGACAGCCGGGTGCGCGAGATCGCCGACATGCTCGATCTCACGCAGACCCTCAACAAGCGTGCCTCGGGCCTCACCGCGGACGGCAAGCAGAAGATCTCGCTGGGGCGCGGCCTGGTGCGTTCGGACGTCAACGTCATCATGTTCGACGAGCCGCTGACCGTGATCGACCCGCATCTGAAATGGGTGCTGCGCTCGAAACTGAAGGAGCTGCACCACCGCATCAACCGCACCATGATCTACGTGACCCATGACCAGACCGAGGCGCTGACCTTCGCCGACCGGGTCGTGGTGATGAATCTCGGCGAGGTGGTGCAGGTCGGAACCCCGGTCGAGTTGTTCGAGCGGCCGGCGCATACGTTCGTCGGCCATTTCATCGGCTCGCCAGGCATGAACGCCCTGCCCTGCGCGGTCGAGAACGGCCGCCCGACCTTCCTCGGCCATGCCGTGCCGCTCTCCGGCGCGATCCAGGTGCCGGGCGACGGCAAGCTGGAGATCGGCATCCGGCCGGAGTTCATCAAGTTCAACGGACTGGAGAGCGGACCGACGATCCCGGTCGAGGTCACCAAGGTGGCCGATGCCGGCCGCTTCCGCATCGTCGAGACCCGGGCCAAGGAGCATCGCATCCGCCTGCTGGTGCCGGAGGGCGATCCGATCCCGAGCGGCGCCGCGCAGCTCAGATTCGATCCCAATCATACGCATCTCTATCGCGACGGCTGGCTGGTGGGCTGAGACATGAACAAGACGGTCAATCAGAAAGCTTGGTTCCTGGTCCTGCCGGTCGTCATCTTCGTCGCCTTCAACGCGATCATTCCGTTGATGACGGTGGTGAACTATTCGGTGCAGGAGACCTTCGGCAACAACATGTTCTCCTGGTCCGGCGTACAGTGGTTCCAGGACACCCTGCAATCCGACCGCTTCCACGCCTCGCTCGGCCGGCAGCTGGTCTTCACCGCCATCATCCTGGCGATCGAGATCCCGCTCGGCCTGGCGATCGCGCTGGCGATGCCGCGCAAGGGGCCCTGGGTCTCGGTCTGCCTGGTACTGATGGCGCTGCCGCTGCTCATTCCCTGGAACGTGGTCGGCTCGATGTGGAACGTCTTCGCGCTCCCCGAGATCGGCCTGATGGGCAAGGGGCTGAACGCGCTCGGCATCGAGTTCAACTACACCCGCCAGCCAGGCGATGCCTGGTTCACCGTGGTGCTGATGGATGTCTGGCATTGGACCTCGCTGGTGGTGCTGCTCTGCTATGCCGGCCTGGTCGCGATCCCGAACGACTACTACCAGGCGGCGAAGATCGACGGGGCCAGCGCCTGGGCGGTGTTCCGCTTCATCCAACTGCCCAAGCTGAAGCGCGTGCTGACGATCGCGATCCTGCTGCGCTTCATGGACAGTTTCATGATCTACACCGAGGTCCAGGTGCTGACCGGCGGCGGGCCGGGCTCGGCCACCACCTTCCTCTCGATCGACCTCTTCAAGGTGGCCTTGGGCCAGTTCGATCTCGGCCCGGCGGGTGCGATGTCGATCATCTACTTCCTGATCATCCTGCTGCTCTCCTGGGTGTTCTACACGCTCATGATGCGGAACGAGGCGAAGTGATGCAGAAACGTTCGATCGTCCCGATCCTCTACATCCTGTTCCTGATGCTGCCGATCTATTGGCTGGTCACCATGTCGTTCAAGACCACCAACGAGATCCTCGGCGGCTTCACGCCCTGGCCGCAGAGCTTCACGCTCGACAATTACCGCAAGATCTTCACCGACCCGACCTGGTACATGGGCTATGTCGCCTCGATCGAATATGTCGTCATCAACACCGTGGTCTCGGTGCTGGTGGCGCTGCCGGCGGCTTACGCCTTCTCGCGCTACCGCTTCCTCGGCGACAAGCACCTGTTCTTCTGGCTGCTGACCAACCGGATGGCGCCGGCGGCGGTCTTCGCTCTGCCGTTCTACCAGCTCTACTCGGCGGTCGGCCTGTTCGACACGCCCTGGGCGGTGGCGCTGTCTCACACGCTGTTCAACATCCCGCTCGCGGTCTGGATCCTGGAAGGCTTCATGTCCGGCGTGCCGAAGGAGTTGGACGAGACGGCTTACGTGGACGGCTATTCCTTCCCCCGCTTCTTCATCAAGATCTTCATCCCGACCATCGCGGCGGGCATCGGTGTCGCCTGCTTCTTCTGCTTCATGTTCTCCTGGGTCGAGATGCTGCTGGCCAAGACCCTGACCGCCGTCGCCGCCAAGCCGATCGCGGCGCTGATGACCAAGACCGCCAGCACCTCGGGCTACGAGCTCGGCCTCTTGGCCGCGGCCGGCACGCTGACGCTGATCCCCGGCGCGGTCGTGATCTATTTCGTGCGCAACTACATCGCCAAGGGCTTCGCCCTGGGCCGCGTCTGATCGGAGCGAGACAGCATGGACACCACCGGCACCGATCTCATCTCCTGGATGGCCTGGACCTGGCCGACCGCCTGCTTCTTCGGCTTCATCCTGCTGTGTCTCATCGGCATGTCGGTCTGGGAGAAGGCAGCACCCGGCGGCGGTCCGCGCCACGGCATCATCGGCCTCGACACCACCCGCGGCGACCGGCTGTTCATCTCGCTCCTGGGCAGCGCCTTCATCTTCCTGGCCTGGATCGGCCTGGTGAACACCACGCTCTGGGCGCCGCTGGTGATCGCGCTCGTCTATGCCGGCGTGGTGTTCCGCTGGGTCTAATGATGCTCGATGGCGCAGGGCGCGCCGTCGGCGATCTCGATCTGGATGGTCGGGTGGTGGATGCGGAATTTATGGCTGAGCGTGTCGCTCACCCGGGTCAGGAAGGCATCGCCGGGATGTCCCGCCGGGAAGACCAGATGCACGGTCAGCGCGTTCTCGGTCGTGCTCATCGCCCAGACATGCAGGTGATGCACGCCGGTGATTCCCGGTAATCCTTCGAGATAGGCCCGCACCTCGGCGAGGGCTATGTCCTTCGGCACCGCCTGCATCGAGAGCTCGAAGGATTCGCGGAGCAGGCCCCAGGTGCCCCAGACAATCACCGCGGCGATCACCAGGCTGACGGCGGGATCGACCCAGTTCCAGTCCGTGGCGACGATCACCGCGCCGCCGAGCACTACGCCGACCGAGACGGCGGCATCCGCGACCAGGTGCAGATAGGCGCCGCGGATGTTGAGGTCGTTCTTCTGCCCCGCCATCAGGATCCAGGCGGAGAGGCCGTTGATGACGACGCCGGCCCCGGCCACGATCATCACGGTGACGCCCGCGACTTCCGGCGGCTCGGAAATGCGCTGCAAGGCTTCCCAGACGATGGCGCCGGTCGCCACCAGCAGCAGCACCGCATTGGCGAAAGCGGAGAGGATCGAGGCCGAGCGGAAGCCGTAGGTAAAGCGCTCGGTCGCCTTGACCCGACCCAAGGTGTAGGCGATCCAGGCCAGGATCAGGCCGATCGCATCGCCGAAATTGTGGCCAGCGTCGGCCAGAAGCGCCATGGAATCGGCGATCAGGCCATAGACCACCTGCACCACGACCAGAGCGAGGTTGAGCCCCGTGGTCAGCGCAAAGGCGCGGCCGAAATTGGTGGGCACATGGCTGTGGCCGAGGCCATGGGAATGACCGTGATGGTCATGCCCATGATCGTGGTCATGGTCGCTGTGCTGATGGTCGTGGTCCCGCGTCATGCCCTGCTTATGGCGCAGGATGGCGCCGTTACACAATTACGCGCCCGGGCGCGCTTCCAGCGACAGGGTTATTGCAGCTTCAGATACTTGGTGAGGTGGTAGCCGATCGGGTTATCGACCCAGCCGCCGACCCGCTTGGAGATCAGGTTGCGCTTGGTCTCCTGATACATCATCGCGACCGGATAGTCGTCGAGCAGGATCTGCTCGGCTTCGGCCAGGATCTTCTTGCGCGCCTCGCGATCGCTCTCCGCGGTCGCCTTCGCCATCGCCGCCTCGAAGGCCTCGTTCTTCCAGGGATAACCGGCGCCCGCCGCCTCGGTGCGGTAGACCAGGAAGGGCTCCGGCCCGGCATAGTCGCCGGCGAATCCGTCGCAATAGATGTCCCATTCGTATTTGTAGAAGTCGTCGTAGAGCGCCTGGCTTTCCTCCAGCCGGATGCGGCTGATCACGCCGAGCTTCTTCTGCCAGAGGATGGCGATCGCCTGGGTGATCTTCCGCTGCAGATCGTCGGAGGTGCAGTAGTAGTTCAAGGTGAGCGGCTTGTCTGGGCCATAGCCGGCTTCCGTGATCAGCTTCAGCGCCAAGGCGTCGTTGGCTTTCTGGTTCTTGGCGTCGAAGTCCGCGGCCTTCAGCTCAGGGTAACTCGGGTCCATCGGCGGCGCGAAGGAGGTGATGATCCGGTCGCCGCTCTTCGCGATCTTGTTGACCACCACGTCGCGGTCGATCGCCAGTGCCAGCGCCTTGCGGATGCGGATGTCGGTCAGCGGCTCCTTCTGGGTGTTGAAGGTCAGATGCCCGGTCGAGGCATAGGGCGCCACGTGCAGCTGATCGCCGTATTCCTTCTTCAGCTTCTCGAACTGGTCGGTCGGCACGTCCCAAGTGATGTCGAGCTGGCCGGCCTGGAAGGTCTTCAGCTCGGTGCTCACATCCTCCGTGACGACGTACTTGATGCTCTCGACCGAGACATTGGCGGCATCCCAGTAGTTGGGATTCTTCACCAGCAGCACATGGGATTGCGGCACCAGCTCCTTGATCACATAGGCGCCGTTGCCGACGAAATTCTCCGGCTCGATGAACTTCGCGCCATGGGCATCGAAGCTCGGCTTATGCAGCGGCGAGATGTAGTAGTAGTTCAAGAGCTGCAGGGCATAGGGATTCGGGCTGTCGAGCTTGATCACGAGCGTCTTCGCGTCCGGCGCGGTGATGCCGACCTTGCTCCAGTCGGTGGACTTCTTGCCGTTGTAATCGGCCGCACCGGTGATCGGCAGCTGGGTGAAGAGATAGTAGGCCTTGTAGGAGCCGGTCTCGGGATTCTCCTGGCGCTCGGCGCCGTTGACGAAATCCTGCGCCACCAACGGATCGCCGTTCGACCATTTCAAGCCGTCGCGGAGGTGGAAAGTATAGGTGAGACCGTCCGCCGCGATGTCCCAGCTCTCCGCCGCACCCGGCACCGGGTTGCCGGCGGCATCGAGACCGACCAGGCCTTCATAGACGTCGCCCAGGATCTGCGCGTCCTTGGAAGCCGAGCTGTATTGCGGATCGAGGCTCTGCCACTGGTCGCCGATGCCGGCGACGATCATGCCGTCCTCGGCGAGGGCCGGCGACGCTGAAAGAATGCAAGCGGCCAGGATCGCCGCGCCCGCCAATAGCCCACGGTTCCGAAATCCGGTCGACATGGTTTGAAGCCCCCTCTGTCAGCGTCTGCTGCGCTTTTGAGCCGGAATGATCGAGGTCGACAGCAGGGGGAGTCAAGTGACAAAATGAATGAACATTCAGTTATTGACGGAAGGGCCGGGCATGCGTCTGGTGGGCTATAACACGCAGTTTTCGCGGGGTCGGGACGGTCGGATCGACATCGACCGCACGACCGCCGCGGTCCGGGACGCGGACGTCCTGGCGCTGCAGGAGGTCGAGCGGCACTGGCAGCGCTCCGGCGAAACCGACCAGCCGACAGAGATCGCGCGGCGCTTCCCCAAGCATCACTGGGCCTATGGCCCCTATTTCGACGTCGATGCGAGCAAGGTCGGCGCCGACGGCAGCGTCAGCAACCGCCGCCGGCAGTTCGGCGTGATGACCTTGAGCCGCTGGCCGATTCTCTCCACGCGACTGCACATCCTTCCGAAGTTCAAGACCGGGTCGGTGTTCTGCATGATCGCGGGAATGCTGGAGACTGTGATCGCGGCGCCAGGCGGGCCGATCCGGCACTACAACCTCCATCTCAACGACGTGTCGCCCGACGAGCGGCTGGCGCAGATCGCGCGGCTCTTCGATGTGCTGTGGTCGGCGCCCAAGGAGGGCGGCACCTGGAGCGGGCATGATCCCGACTGGCAGACCGACAACCCGCCGCCGATGCCGGAGGACGCGATCCTCACCGGCGATTTCAACCTCGTCCCCGGCTCACCGGAATACGAGGCGCTGGTCGGACCGAAGGATCGCGACTTTGGGTATGGGAGAGTCGATGTCGGGCATCGCTTGGTCGATGCCTGGGTCGCGACCGGTCATAGCGAGGACGAGGGCGTCACCTATCCGCCCTGCCACGGGCAGCCCGGCGTGCGTATCGACTACAGCTTCGTGACCTTGGGGTTGGCGCCGCGTTTGAAGAAATGCTGGATCGACAGTGACGCGCCGGGCTCCGATCACCAGCCGGTCTGGGTGGAGTTCGGCTGATCGACTGTGGCCGATGCGACACGGCCGTCGCGTCGACTTTCCGGTAAGCAACCCGCGCGTGCATTTTTTCTCTTGCGTCGAAACGTCGCGAGGATCATAAGCACGGCCCTTCGCTAGGCCTTGGGTTCGGGCTTGTTGGTCCCGACCGGCGCGGTGCGCAATGCGCTCCCGTGTTCCGCCGAATGAAGAAGCGTGTGATGGCCGAAGCTCCAAGGTGGAGCGCCGGGGAAACCCGGAGGTGGGCGGTTCGATTCCGCTCGGTTCAAGCGCAAACGAGGATAGCTCAGATGGGTAGAGCAGGTGACTGATAATCACTGTGTCGCGGGTTCGACTCCCGCTCCAACGCTCCGGTTCAGCTTTTCACGCTGACACTGTTCTGAAAGGGAACCGGACGCGCGCTTCAGTCGCGATCCGGTTCGTCTGGCCGCAAGGTCCAAGCGAAACGAATCAAGACACCGGATGACCGGCTCTGCGCCGGGGCGGATACCGCCCGCGCGGAACCTGGGTCGTCACTGCTTCCAATGCGGCTTCGCGCCATGCGCGGAACCGCTGAGGGAGTCGTGCGCCCGGATTCCGCCGGGCTGAAGCCCTGGCCCGTGCGGCCTTTCGGGAAGACGTGTCCGGTTCCTCGTCCTCGATGGAGACCCGCGCGGGATGGCCCGCGGGGAAATTGGATGGATGGAGGAAACGATGACTCGATACTGGATCTGGCTGGCCTTGGTCGTGAAGGACGGCGAGCGCGTGCTGTTGCTGCGCAACGGCCGGTACGAGCGCGTGCTCGAACCGGGACGCTATCGCCTGCTCGACCCGAAGCATGAATTGGCGGTCGAGCGCTATCAGATCGTCAAGGCCGAGATGCCGGCGGAGCGCTATGCGGTGCTGAAGGCCGAACGGCCGGAGCTGGCCGACGCGCTGTTCGCGCTGGTCGAGACCAAGGCCGAGGAGCTGGCCGTGGTCA
>JAYSFH010000132.1:0-8709 GCA_041913405.1 Dongia sp.
GACACCCGCGCGGTGCCGACGCCGACCGCCTGGGCCCTGGGCTGGAAGTCGGCGGCCTTGCTGCTCGACCGCCACCGCCAGGAGCATGGCGCCTGGCCGAAGTCGCTGGTGCTCTCGGCTTGGGGCACGGCGAACATGCGCACCGGCGGCGACGACATTGCACAAGCACTCGCGCTGATGGGCGTGCAGCCGCGCTGGGATGCCGGCGCTTCGGGCCGGGTTGCCGGTTTCGAGATCATGCCGCTCTCCGTGCTCGACCGGCCGCGGGTCGACGTGACCTTGCGGGTCTCGGGCTTCTTCCGCGATGCCTTCCCGGCGCAGATCGATCTCTTCGACAGCGCGGCGCGCGCGGTCGCGGCGCTGGACGAGCCGGATTCGCAGAACCCGCTCGCCGCGCGCAACCGCGCCGAGCGCGCCGCCCTCGTCGCGAAGGGTGCCAGCGAGGCAGAGGCGGAGCAGCGCGCCGGCTATCGCATCTTCGGCTCCAAGCCGGGTGCCTATGGCGCCGGCCTGCAGGCGCTGATCGACGAGAAGGGCTGGAACGACAGCGGCGATCTCGCTCGCGCTTATCTCGCCTGGGGCGGCTATGCCTATGGTGCGGGAGTCTCCGGCGCCGCCGAGGGCCGCATGTTCGAGACCCGGCTTTCCCAGGTGGACGCGGTGCTGCACAACCAGGACAACCGCGAGCATGATCTCCTGGACAGCGACGACTATTACCAGTTCGAGGGCGGGCTGGCGGCGACGGTGCAGCATCTGACCGGGCGCAAGGCGGTGGTCTGGCACAACGACCATTCGCGCCCCGAGACGCCACAGATCCGCAGCCTCGACCAGGAGATTGCCCGCGTGGTGCGCGCCCGCGTGGTCAATCCGAAATGGATCGCCGGCGTGATGCGCCATGGCTACAAGGGCGCCTTCGAGATGGCGGCGACGGTCGATTATCTGTTCGCCTTTGCCGCGACCGCGGACTGCGTCGCCGACCATCATTTCGACGCCGTGTTCGAAGCCTATCTGCTGGACGACGCGGTGCGCGATTTCATCGCCGCGCATAATCCGGCGGCGTTGAAGGAAATCGCCGACCGCCTGCAGGAGGCGCAGACGCGCGGCCTGTGGAAGTCGCGGCACAATTCCGCGCATCAGCGCCTGGCCGCCTGGTCAAGAGGAGAAGCCGCATGAGTATTGAGGAAGGCGACGACGCCAACCGCCGCGCCAACGAGAAATCCGCCCGCCGCCAGGAAGCCCGGCAGAAGATGATGGCGGAGAAGACCCGCGAGAAAGGCCTGATCATCGTCCATACCGGCAAGGGCAAGGGCAAGTCGACCGCGGCCTTCGGCATGGTGATGCGCTGCATCGGCCACGGCATGAAGGTCGGCGTGGTGCAGTTCATCAAGGGCAAGTGGGAGACCGGTGAGCGCACCGTGCTCGAGCGCTTCCCCGAATTGTGCGAGATCAAGGCGCTGGGCGAGGGCTTCACCTGGAACACCCAGGACCGCGCCCGCGACATCGCCCATGCCACCGACGCCTGGGCCGAAGTGAAGCGCATGATGGCCGATCCCAGCTTCGCCTTCGTGCTGGCCGACGAGATCAACATCGCGCTGCGCTACGATTATCTGCCGATTGCCGATGTGGTCGCGACGCTGAAGGAAAAGCGACCGGATCTGCATGTCTGCCTCACCGGCCGCAATGCCAAGGACGAGATCGTGGAACTGGCCGACCTGGTGACCGAGATGGAAATGGTGAAGCATCCCTTCCGCGACGGGATCAAGGCGCAGAAGGGCCTCGAGTTCTAAGCATGACTCAGCCGGCCGCCGTCATGTTCCAGGGCACCGGGTCGGACGTCGGCAAGTCGCTGATCGTTGCCGGGCTCTGCCGTGCCTATGCGCGCAAGGGGCTGAAGGTGCGTCCCTTCAAGCCGCAGAACATGTCGAACAACGCGGCGGTGACGGTGGACGGCGGCGAGATCGGCCGGGCCCAGGCCCTGCAAGCGCGGGCCTGCGGCATTCCGCCCAGCAAGCATATGAACCCGGTGCTGCTGAAACCCCAGGGCGAGACCGGGTCGCAGGTGATCGTGCAGGGCCAGATCTTCGGCAACGCCAAGGCGGCCGACTACCAGCGGCTGAAGCCGCAGCTCCTCGCCAAGGTCCTGGAGAGCTATCGGACCTTGCGCGCCGAAGCCGATCTGGTGCTGGTCGAGGGCGCCGGCTCCCCCGCCGAGATCAACCTGCGCCAGGGTGACATCGCCAACATGGGCTTCGCGCTGACGGCGGGTGTTCCAGTCGTGCTGGTCGGCGACATCGACCGCGGCGGCGTCATCGCCAGCCTGGTCGGCACCAAGGCGCTGCTGGCGCCGGCGGAAGCGGCGCGGGTCAAGGGATTCCTGATCAACAAGTTCCGCGGCGATCTCACGCTCTTCACCGACGGCATGAAGGCGATCGCCGAGAAGACCGGCTTCGCCCCCTTGGGCGTCGTGCCCTGGTTCGACGGCGCGCGCGATCTCCCCGCCGAGGACAGCGTCGCACTCGACGGCGCGCATGCGGGCTACGGCGCGCGGGCCGATGCCGCGATCAAGGTCGTGGTGCCGCAGCTGCCGCGGATCTCAAATTTCGACGACCTCGACCCGCTGCGGGCGGAGCCGGGCGTCTCGGTCGAGTTCGTTACGCCGGAACCGGCGATGCCGATCTCGTCATCCTGCCGGGCTCGAAGGCGACGCTGGTCGATCTCATCGCGCTCCGCCAGGCCGGCTGGGACATCGACCTGAAGGCGCATGTCCGCCGCGGCGGCAGGGTGCTGGGCTTGTGCGGCGGCTATCAGATGCTGGGAATGCGGGTCGCCGATCCGGAGAATATCGAAGGCCCGATCGGCGAGCTGCCGGGTCTCGGTCTCCTCAACGTGAAGACCACGTTGACCCCGAAGAAGAAACTGGCCGAGATCGGCGGCAAGGACCTCGCGACCGGCGCCGCGGTGCGCGGTTACGAGATGCATGTCGGCGAAACCACCGGCGGCGATTGCGACCGCCCGATGCTCGATCTCGGCGGCCGTCCGGACGGCGCGATCTCGGCCGACGGCCGGGTGATGGGCTGCTACCTGCACGGCATCTTCGCCGATGATGCCTTCCGTCGCGCCTACCTGAAGTCGCTGAAGCCGGACTTCGCCTCCGATCTCAACTTCGAGGCGCGCGTCGATGCCACGCTCGATGCGCTGGCCGACCACCTGGAACGGCATGTCGCGGTCGATCGGATCCTGGACATCGCTAATGCGCGATGACGGCCACCGCCGCCACGCCGATCCCCAGCAGCAGGCAGGCGCGCAGATAGAGCCGCAGCGCCTGCCAGATATCCGGCGCATCGAGGGTCTTGCGGCCGCTCGCGTTGGTCCAGGGCTCCTCGCTCGGGACGCCGTGGTAGGCGCGCGGCCCGTTGAGCGCGAAGCCGAGCGCGCCGGCCAGCGCCGCTTCCGGCCAGCCGGCATTGGGCGAGCGATGGCGCCGCGCGTCGCGCAGCGTGACGGTGAAGGCCGCAGGCGCATCCGCACCCGGCAGCAGCAGCGCGCCGAGCATCATCAGCAAGGCGGAGAGCCGTGCCGCCGGCCAGTTCACCACGTCGTCCAGCCGCGCTGCCGCCCAGCCGAAATCCCGGTGCCGCGGCGAGCGGTGGCCGATCATGCTGTCGGCGGTGTTGATCGCCTTGTAAGCGAGCAGCCCGGGCAGGCCGAGCAGCAGCGCCCAGAAGGCCGGCGCCACCACGGCGTCGGAAAAATTCTCGGCCAGCGATTCGATCGCGGCGCGGCTGACCCCGGCCTTGTCCAGGCGATTGGGATCGCGGCCGACGATCTTCGCCACGGCCAGACGACCGCCTTCGAGGCCCGAGACCTCGATCGCCCGCGCCACGTCGGCGACATGGCCGTAGAGGCTGCGTTGCGCGATCAGCGCGCTCATCACGATGCCGAGCCAGAGCCCGCCCAGCGGGAGCCACAGCAGCAACGCCTGGATCGCGCCGCCGATCAGCAGAGCCGCGGCGACCAGCACGACCGCCAGCACGATGCCGGCGTTGCGCCGCCGGCGCGGCGTATCGGCTTCGCGGTTGAAGACCCGGTCGGCCCAGCCGATGGCGTTGCCGATGACCACGACCGGGTGCGGCAGCTTGCGGTAAAGCGCCACCGGATCGCCATAGCAGGCGTCGATCGCCAGCGCGATCAGCAGGGACAAGGGCTCGGACCATTCGAGCCAGGATTGAAGCATCGGCACCACTCCGGGAATCGGCGGCGATCCTGCCCGAGTTTGCGCCGGCGTCAAGTGAAGGCCGGCTGATCCCATGTCCGGCGGCTGGTCCCGCGACTTCCGCGCGCTGATGGCGGCCTTCGCGGTCTCCAGCATCGGCACCAAGGTGGCGCGCGAGGCGGTGCCGCTGACGGCGGTGCTGGTGCTGCAGGCCGGCCCCGGCGCGCTCAGCCTGCTGGGCGTGGCGGCCACCTTGCCGGTGCTGCTGCTCGGCCTCTTCGCCGGGGTCTGGGTCGATCGCTGGCGGCGGCGGCCGCTGATGATCGCCGCCGACCTGCTGCGTTTTGCCGCGGTGGTCTCGGTGCCGATCGCGGCCTGGTGCGGCCTGCTCACCCTCACGCAGCTGCTGCTGGTGGTGATCGCGGTCGCCGCCTTGTCGCTGCTCTTCACCGCCGCCGATGCCGCCTATCTTCCGTCGCTGGTCGAGCCGGACCGCCTCACCAAGGCGAATGCCGCGCGCGAGACCATCGACGCCACCGCCGAGATCGTCGGTCCGCCGACCGGCGGCCTGCTGGTCCAGCTGCTGACCGCGCCGGCGGCGCTGCTGATCGATGCGCTGTCCTATCTGGTTTCCGCCCTCTTTCTCTTTCGCATGAAGCACGCGGAGCAAGCCGCGCCGCCGCCGACCGCGCGCCGCCGCGTGCTGCAGGAGATCGCCGAGGGCCTCGGCGCGCTGTGGCGGGATCCGATCCTGCGACCTTTGCTGCTGGCGCGTGCGATCCGCACCTTCTTCGGCGGCATGGTCGGGCCCTTCTACGTGCTCTATGTGGTGCGCCATCTCGGCGTCTCGCCGGCGATGATGGGGATCCTCATCGCCTGCGGCGGTGTCGCGGCGCTGATCGGCGCCGCCTTGGTGCCCTGGCTGAATGCGCGGGTGCCGGCAGGCCCGGGGCTGATCGCCGCCTTCGCGATCAAGACGGTCGGGCTGGCGATGCTGCCGCTGGCCGGGCTCCTGCCGGCGTTGCTGCTGCCGCTGCTGGTCCTCCAGCAGCTCCTGCAGGATTCCGTCACCAGCTGGTTCGCGGTCAACGAGCGCACCCTCCGCCAGAAGCGCGTGCCGAATGCACAGCTCGGCCGCGTCGCCGCCACCATCGCCGTCGTCAATGACGGCCCGGTGCCGTTGGGCGCGCTGATCGCCGGGCTGCTGGTGCAGGGGATCAGCCTGGATGCGGTCCTCTGGATCGGGGTTGCCGGCTATGCCCTGTCGCCGCTGGTGGCGCTGCTGTCGCCGGTGCGCGGCCTGCGGAGTATCTGAGCCCTCGGGCCCGGAGCTATGACGCTATTGCTGAGGTCGATGTCCAAAACGGACTAGCCGGAGGCAGCCCGATCGGCTCTAAGATCGCCCCATGGAACGGATTTTGGCGCAACTTCCGGATCTCGAACCGGGCTGGGTCTGGCTGACCGGGGCCGGTCCCGGCGCGACCGGCCTCTTGACCCTGCTGGCGGTCAAGGGGCTCTCCCAGGCCGATGTCGTGGTCTACGACGCCCTGGTGGACCAGTCGATCCTCGATCTGGCCAAGCCGGGCGCCAAGCTCGAATATGCCGGCAAGCGCGGCGGCAAGCCCTCGGCCAAGCAGCCCGACATTTCGCTCCGCCTGGTGCAGCTCGCCCGCGAGGGCAAGCGGGTGCTGCGCCTCAAAGGCGGCGACCCCTTCGTCTTTGGCCGCGGCGGCGAGGAAGCGATGTCGCTGGTCGAATCCGGCATCCCCTTCCGCATCGTGCCCGGCATCAGCGCCGGGATCGGCGGCCTCGCCTATGCCGGCATCCCGGTCACTCACCGCGACGTCAATTCCGCGGTGGCCTTCGTCACCGGCCATGACGCGACGGGTGCCGTGCCGGATTCGGTCGACTGGGCCTCGCTCGCCAAGGGCGCGCCGGTCATCGTGATTTACATGGCGCTGAAGCATATCGCGCTGATCGCCGACCGGCTGATGGCGGGCGGGCGCGGACGGCACGAGCCGGTTGCCGTGATTGCGAATGCCACCACCGACGAACAGCGCGTGCTCGAAACCACACTCGGCCGCTGCGCCGAGGATGTCGCGGAGAGCGGCATCGAGCCGCCGGCCATGGTCGTGGTCGGGCAGGTGGTGCGTCTGCGCGCGGCGCTCGACTGGCTGGGCGCCATCGGCGGCCGCAGGCTGCAAGCCGATCCGCTCGGCACCCGGCATCACGACCAGACCGGCTCCTGATCACATGCAATCGCCCAAGGCTCTGCCAAGGGGGCTGATCATCGCGGCGCCCGCCTCGGGCAGCGGCAAGACCACGATCACGCTCTCGCTGCTCACCTTGCTGCGTCAGAACGGCGTCGCCGTCTCCAGCGCCAAGGTCGGGCCAGACTATATCGACCCCGCCTTCCACCAGGCGGCGACCGGGCGGCCCTGCTTCAATCTCGATTCCTGGGCGATGCGGCCGGAGACGCTGCGCGGCCTGCTGGCCGCGGCGGCCGAGGATTCCGCGCTGACCATCATTGAAGGCGTCATGGGGCTGTTCGACGGCGCCGAGACCGGTCCCGGCGGCGCCACCGGCTCGACGGCGTATCTCGCGCGGCTGTTCGACCTGCCGATCGTGCTGGTGATGAACGTCAAGGGGCAGGCCGCCACCGCCGGCGCCGTGCTCGCCGGCCTCGCGCATTATCGGCCCGGCGTCCGGATCGCCGGCGTCGTGTTCAACAATGTCGGCGGGCCGGTGCATCGCCGGATTCTCGCCGCCGCGGCGGAAGAGGTCGGCATTCCCGCCCTCGGCTTCCTGCCGCGCATCGCGGCCCTGGCGATGCCGGAACGCCATCTCGGCCTGAAGCAGGCGGGCGAGATCGCCGATATCGACGCGTTTCTCGCCGCCGCGGCCGCCGCCATCGCACCGCATGTTGATCTCGCTCGGTTGACCGAGCTTGCCGCGCCGATTGCCACCGGACCCGCGCCGGCCGCGCTCGGCATTCCGCCCTTGGGGCAGCGCATCGCGGTCGCGCAGGACGTTGCCTTCGCCTTCGCCTATCCGGCGCAACTTGAGACCTGGCAGCGGCAGGGTGCCGCGCTCAGCTTCTTCTCGCCGCTGGCCGACGAGGCGCCGGACGCCGCTGCCGATGCGGTCTTCCTGCCCGGCGGTTATCCCGAGCTCCACGCCGGCAGGCTGGCGGCGAATGATCGCTATCAAGCCGGTCTCCGCGCGGCGGCGGAGCGGGGCGCCGCGGTCTATGGCGAATGCGGCGGCTATATGGTGCTGGGCGAGAGCCTGACCGATGCGGCCGGCGTCGCGCATCCGATGGCCGGGCTCTTGCCGGTCGCCACCAGCTTCGCGAAGCCCAAGCTCCATCTCGGCTATCGCCATGCGCATCTCATGGAAGCGGGACCGCTGGGTGCCCGCGGCGCCGGATTTGCCGGCCACGAATTCCACTACGCTACCGTCGAGCGTGAAGCCGGCGACGCGGCGTTGTTCCAGGCCAAGGACGCGCGCGGCCAGGAACTCGCCGCGATGGGCCGGCGCCAGGGCCGGGTCATGGGATCATTCCTTCATCTCATCAGTCCGGCCTGATGCATTTGCCGAAACGCGTCGCTATGATGCGCGCCGGTTGCCCAAGTCCTCTTCCGTAGTTTTTCCCCATGCTTGCCGAACCCGAAGAACAGACGACCTCGGCTGCTCCCGCCGCCGCGTCGTCCACGCCCGCGCGCCGCTGGCCGAAGCCCGGCCCGGGCCTGATGGCGGCGCTGTTCCTCTCGGATTCGATCGCGCGCGCCCTGCTGGCGCCGGTTATCCCGCTGGAAGCGCTCCGCCATTTCGGCTCGGAGAGCAATGCCAGCCTGATGGTGGCCGCGGCCGGAATCATGGGCGTCTTCGCCACCTTCGCCATCCCGACCCTGGTGCAGCGCTGGCGGCCGCGGCGCGTCTATCTCGGCGCCATCGCTTTGCTGGTGATCGCACCGGCGGCCATGGCGGTGGATGGGCTGCTCGGTTTCTCCGCCGGCTGGTTCCTGCGCTCGATATCGGCCGCGAGCCTGCTGACCTTGCTCAATCTCTACATCACCGCCTTCATCCCGAAGAAGCAGCTCTCCAGCTCCGAGCCCTTGCGCACTTTCGTCGCCGCCTTTGCCTGGGTGGCGGGGCCGTGGATCGGCGTGCGGCTCTACACCATCGATCCGCTGCTGGTGTTCGGCATCTCCGGCGGCTTCGCCCTGGCGCTGTTCGGCTTCTTCTTCTGGCTCCGGCTCGAGGCGCCGGTCGGAATCTCCAGCCGCAATCCGCTCCAGAACCTGCGCCGGTATTTCTCGCAGCCGAGGCTGGCACTCGCCTGGTTCATCAATTTCGGCCGCGAGATGTGGTGGGTGGTGATGTTCAACTACGGGCCCTGGTATCTGGCCGACCAGGGCTTTCCGGAAACCGCGGCCGGCGATCTGCAATCGAGCTGCACCGCCTTGCTGTTCCTGACCCTCGGCCTCGGCTGG
>JAYSFH010000133.1:0-8638 GCA_041913405.1 Dongia sp.
GGCGGCGGAAGGAAGCGACAAGGCATGATCGATGTGAAGGCAACACCGGCCTCCCTCGCCGCACAGGTCGAGGAGGCCGGGCGGAAGCGCGCGGCCGCGCAACAGGACTACGGTCGGCAGAGTCTGGCCGCCGCCGAGGGCAATGCGGAAGCGCAGGAGCTGCTGGCGATGCTCGAGCAGGACCTCGCCAAGCTCGACGCCGAGCTGCAACGCCTCGAAGCAGCGCAACGCGAGGCGGCGGTGCGCGCCGAAGGCGATGCGCTGGCCGCCGCGGAGCAGCAGGCCGCGCAACAGGCCGAGGCGGTGCGTGGCTTGATCTCCGCTCAGTTGCACAATGTCGAGCGGCTGGATCAAGCCGTCGCCGAACTGCGCGCGGCGCTGTGCGCCATGCGCGACGGCAACACCGCGATGGCCGATATGCTCGGCAGCGCGGCACAGCAGAGCATTCATGACTTCAACCTGAAACTGCCGATCATGATCGACACCGCGCTGGCGATCGGCGGCTTCCAGTTCAAGAGCATGCCCTTCGTCGCCCGCGATGCCGAAGGCTTGCCCGATCTTTCGGCCTGTCGCCTGGCGCCGCTCTATCCAGCGGGCTGGCTGCTCCGGATCGCCGGCGCCGCCTGACAGGCGCGTCAGCCTCACTCTGTCGTCCATCTTTGCAGGAGCTCCGGCATGAGCTTTTTCAAACCGTCGCCGCCGCCCAAGGTCGAGCCGCCGCCGACCCGTGACACCGCGGCGGATGCGCTGCAGCAGCAGGAAGATGAAGCCAAGCGGCGCCGCACCGCACTGCAGGGCATGGCCTCGACCATGCTGACCGGTTCCAGCGGCGTCGGCACCGAACTCACCGGATCCCGAATGATGACCAATGGGACGATGACCAATGGGTGATCCCGAAACCGCGCCGGAAGGCGCGCTCGAGCCGGCGGCTGAAATTGCCGGCAAGCCGATCGGCGACCGCAAGCCTGAATCGACCGAGCCGCCCATCACCAATCCCGACATCCCCGAACTCCAAGACCGAAGGAGACCGCGGCCATGAGCAAGCTCTACATCTCTGAATACGCGCGCGTCACTCAGGCGAGCGGACCCGGCAATGCCGTGGTCCAGGCGCCGGAGGAGCCGCCGATCGCGACCCAGGTCGTGGACTTCACTTCCGGCGTGACGCCGTCGACGGCCTTCAACGCCAAGACCCGCTTCGTGCGGCTGCACAGCGATGCAATCTGTTCCGTGCGCTTCGCCGCCAATCCGACCGCGACGGTCAACGACGCGCGTCTCGCAGCCGGACAGACGGAGCTCCGCGGCATTCCCGCCGATGGCTCCGCCGCCAAGGTCTCGGCGATCGCCAACACCTGATCGTACCGCTTCTCTCCCCACTTCACGAGGATCGGCACCGCATGATCGGCACCGAAGCCATTGTCACACAGAAACCCGCGGCGCCGGCTGTGCGAGGTCGCGCCAGGATGGACAGCCGGGACATCGCCGGCGAGATCATCCGCCGGCAGCAGCAGCTCGAAGCCGAGCGCGCGGTCTATGAGCCGCTCTGGCAGGAGATCGCGGACTTCATGCTGCCACGGGCCGGTGTGTTCACCACCCGTGGAACCATTGGGGGCACGCCGCAATTGCGGCCGCAGGTCTTCGATTCGACGGCGGTGCTGGCGCTCGATCGCTTCTCCGCCGCTTTCGAGAGCATGCTGACGCCGCGGGCGCAGACCTGGCACATGCTGAAGCCGCTGGACGACGACCTGGTCGATGACATCGAGGTGAAGCGCTGGTGCAACGAGGTGACGCGGCGGCTGTTCGCCTTCCGCTATTCGCCGCGCTCCAACTTCGCCTCGCAGATCCATGAGGTCTACGGTTCGCTCGGCGCTTTCGGCACCGGCGGTATCTTCTCCGAGGAATCTCCGGGAGCCGGCATTACCTATCGCGCCTGCAATCTCGCCGGCCTCTATGTGGTCGAGGATTACCAGGGCCGGATCCGGACCGCACATTACAAGCTGGAGCTGACGGCGGAGCAGGCGGCGCAGCGCTTTGGCGCCGAGCAGCTGCCCGATCAGATCCGCGGCAAGCTGGAGACCCGCCCCGACGACAAGGCGGCCTATCTCCATTGCGTCCGCCCGAACGCCTCGCGGATCCATGGTGGAAAAGGTCGCAGCGGCATGGCCTATGAGTCCTGGTGGGTCTGCCAGGATGCCCGGCAGGTGGTGGGGCAGGGCGGCTTCCGCACCTTCCCCTATGCGGTCTCGCGCTATGTGACGCGGCCGGGCCAGGTCTATGGCGACAGCCCGGGGATGCTGGCGCTGGCCGATACCAAGATGCTGAACACGATGGCGCAGACCATGGTGCAGGAGGCGCAGCTCTCGATCGCGCCGCCGCTGCTGGCGCCGAACGACGGCGTGCTCTCGGCGCTCGGCGACGGCGTCTCGCTGCTGCCGGCGGCGATCAACTACGGCGGCGTCGATGACCAGGGGCGGCCGCTCATTCATGCGCTCAACCGCGGCAGCCAGTTCGCGCCGGTGAAAGAGGAGATCGCCGAGCGCCGGCAGTCGGTGAATGCCGCCTTCCTGGTGACGTTGGTCCAGATCCTGGTCGAGACGCCGCAGATGACGGCGACCGAAGCCCTGCTGCGCGCCCAGGAGAAAGGCGCCTTGCTGGCGCCGACCACCGGCCGGCAGCAGTCCGAACTGCTGGGGCCGATCGTCGAGCGCGAGATCGACCTGCTGGCGCGGGCGGGTGCGCTGCCGCCACCGCCGCCGGTGATGCTCGAACGCAACGGCGGCTATAAGCTCGAATATGACTCGCCGCTCACCCGCGCGATGAAGGCGGACCAGGGCGTCGGGCTGCTGCGCACGATCGAGGCCCTGGCGCCGCTCGCCGGCGCCGATCCCGCGGTGATGGACGTGTTCAATCCCGACGAGATCGCCCCGGGCCTCGCCGAGATCAACGGCGTGCCGGCAAAGTGGATCCGCTCCAAGGACGAGCTCGACGCGCTGCGCCAAGGCCGTGCCCAGGCGCAGCAGGCGGCGCAGGCTGCTGCGGCCTTGCCCGCGGTGACCGGCAGCATCAAGGACCTGGCACAGGCCGAAGCCGCGGCCCAGCCGCAACAACGGTAGGCGCGCCCATGAGTCTGCTCGATCGGGTTCTGCCGCGCGCGGATCTGGTGCGCGCCTATCAACAGGTGTTCGGCGGCGGCGGACTTGCGCGCGACGCCGTCTTGGGCGATCTCGCGGTCTTCTGCGGCGAACAGCAATCCTCGGTGCGGGTCAGCGGCCAGAAGGCGGTCGATCCTTACGCGATGGCGGTCGCCGAAGGCCGCCGCGAGGTCTGGCTGAGAATCCGCGCCATGCTGGAGATGGAATCCTCGCAGGCCTGGGCGCTGGCACAACGCGAGCGCATCGAGGCGGCTGCGGCACGACAAGGAGGTCGATGATGATGGAAGGCGAGATGGAAAGCGGCACGGCCAGCACGGTCGAAGCGCCAGGCGGCGGCGGCGAGAGCTGGTTTGCCGGCTTCGACGGCGACACGCAAGGCTGGCTCGAAAACAAGGGCTGGACCGCGGCCGAGGACGGTCTCGCGCAAATGGTACGCGCGCATCGCAGCCTCGAGAGCATGATGGGCCGCGACAAGGTCGTCTGGCCGAAGGACGCGCACGACAAAGCCGCTTGGGCCGAGATTCATCGCCGCATGGGCGTGCCGACCACGTGGGAAGACTATGGCCTGGTGCCGCTCGGCGCCGACGGCAAGCCGGATGAAGCCGCGGACCGCAGCTATGCCGACGGCATGGCCCAGGTCTTCCTGAAGCTCGGCGTCGGCCGTGAGACCGCCAGCGCGCTCGCGACCGAGCATGCCAAGCTGCAGGTGATGCTGACCGCCGCCGACAATGACGCCTTCCAGCGCACGTCCGCGCAGGATTTCGATACCCTGCGGCGCGAGTGGGGTGCTGCGGCCTCGAGCCGGCGACCATGGGAAAGATCGAGCGCGCGATCGGCACCCGCTCGATGCTGACCCTGCTGGCCGAGATCGGCACCGCGATCTCAGAGGACCGCGGCAGCGGCGCCGGCGGCTTCGGTTCCGGCGGCTGGCTGACCCCGGAAGCCGCCAATGCCCGCCTGGTCGAGCTCCGCGGCGATCGGGAATGGACCCGCCGCTACTTCGCCGGCGACAAGAGCGCGATCGCAGAATACGACCGGCTGATCAGCGCGGTGGCGAGCAGGGGGTAGGGATTCCACCGGTCACTGCTGCTCGGTCAAAATGACTCTCCCCGAGCAGCCGGCCTGGGTCAGCGATTGCAATTGCTCGATCTGCCAGCGCTCGCTCAGGAAAAGGCTTCGATCTCCCGTGGGGCGATGACCCGGTCGGCCTTGCGGTGCAGCGACCGTGCGCCGGCGCGGAGTGCCAGACCGCTGGCGGCCGGGCCCGCGCACCAGAGCAGGGCGGCGAGATAAGCCGACAATGGAATCGGCCGGGTCTCCGGCTGGTCGGGATAGCTGAAGATCGCGAGCAGCAGCAGCACCATCAAGGCGGCGACGAGGATCATCTGGGCGCCGAGAATGCCGAGCGCCCGCGACCAGGCGTGAAAGGCGCGCGGTGTCCGGCTCCAGCGATTGGCCGCCACGATCAGCGCCGCGGCCAGTGCCGCCGGCAGCAAGTCCATCAGAACCATGGTCAACAGAAGAAACATCCTGAGCTCCGCTTCGTTCTTGCGGAGATGAGATCGCATGAACCCGGCTGAACTTGGGCAATTCCGGCGCATTTCCGGGGCAGCGCGATTACCGCGCCGGCAGGATCGGCGTCTCGCCGAACGGGCGGTTGATGATGGAGAGCGCCTCCCGCGCGGTGAAGAGGCGATTGTAGTTTTGGCCGACAGGCTCGGCCAGGATTCCCGCCTCGACCAGCTGATCGACGGCGCGACGCGCGGCAGCTGCCGTGACGGCGAGCAGTTTCGCGAGACGGTTAACCGTCAGAACCGGATAGTGCGGGAGCACATCGATTGCGCGCAAGGCGGCCGAGCCTGCGCGAAACTTGCGGCGTGTACGCCAGTGACCGGACAACGTCTGCAGCGCCGAGCGCGTGGCCAGCACTTCGTTCGCCGTGCCGCTGATGGCGCGGGCCATGAAGCCGATCGCCTCCGCCCAGTCGAGGCGTTGCTGTGCTGCCTTCAGCGAGGCGTTGTAGTCGGATTTGTGAGCTTCCACATAGGGGGCCAGATAGAGCGGTGTGCGGCCTTCCGCTGCCATCATCAACGGCAGCAGCAGTCGGCCGACGCGGCCATTGCCGTCGCGGAAGGGATGCACGGCCTCGAAATGCGCGTGGCCGATCGCCATTCGTGCAATGAGGCTCTGGGTCATCGCCTGCATGCCGTTGCAGCGCAGATAGGCGATGCTCTCGGCGAGTGCCGTTGAGACGGCAGCGGGCGGGGTTGGGTTGTAGATGGAGTAGGCGATGTCGCTCCCGCCGCCGATCCAGACGACGGTGCTGCGCAAAGCGCCGGGCGGGTCTCGATAGGCTGCATCGCCGCGCATGACGGCGCGATGCAGGCTGGTCATCAGGTCGGCGGAGAAGAGAGCATGGCTTTCGGCTCTGGCGCGCGGCAGCAGGTCTTCAAGCGCCGTCGCATAGTCGCGCACCTGGGCTGCGGCATCCGATGCTGCGTCGCCCATCGTCTCTTCGAGGGAAAGCAGCTCGTCGAGCGTGCTGTTCGTTCCTTCGATCGCCGAGCTCGACACGGCCTCGCGCCGGGTCAGGATGCGGCTGATGAGATAGGGATCCCGAAGCTCTGCGGCGATCGCGTCGACGCGCGCCATGGCGTCGAATGCGGCGGCATGCTGCTGGAGCATCTCCGGCGGCAGGGGAATGGAATCTTCCGGCGGGGGGAGCGGCAGCACGCCGTAATGCGCGTCGAACGGCGGCGGCAAACGCTGCAGCCGATTGCGGACCGCCGGCACCAGATCGTCGCGACGCATATCCGATAACCTTCCATTCACGGGCTGAAAGAAGGATAGAAAGATACGATAATTATTTAAAGTATCTTTTTTCGCAGGATCGTGGCGCGAAAAGATACTTTTTTAGCTGCCGATTTCCATTGATCTCCGCTAAAACGCACACTATAATGTATCTTGTTGGATCGCGGTGGCGGATAAGCCTCTCCTTGTATTGAGGTCCTGCTACTCACCCGATCCCACCGCCCAGCGGACGTCACCCGCGAGAGCGGCCCCGTGCCGTGCCCGATAAGCCGCCACTCCTCCTATAGGCGCGGCCCGGGCCACTGAGCGGACAAGCCATCGACCGTCATGAAACTCCTGACCGTTGAGGCTTGAAACATGTCCGCCAATCTCATCAATCTCCGCACGATTCAATTCTCCGACAAGTTCGCGCTGCTCTCGCAGCAGTTCGGCTCGCGCCTGCAGGGCCTGGTCGGCCAGGGCCAGTACCAGGGCAAGCAGGCTTCTCCCGTGAACCAGGTGGCGCCGACCGCCGCGGTGGCGGTGACCGAGCGCTTCACGCCGATCGACCGCCAGGACGCGACCTTCGACCGGCGCTGGGTCTTCCCGCTGCCCTTTGAGCATGCGCAGCTGGTCGACAAGTTCGACGAGCTGCAGATGCTCGGCGATCCGAAGCCGTCGCTGGTCATGAACGCGGCCAACGCGATGGGCCGCGCCAAGGACAACGTCATCCTCGGCGCCTTCTTCGCCACGGCCAAGACCGGTGAGCTCGCCGCCGGCTCGGTCGCTTTCGGAAGCACGCTCACCGGCGCGGGCGGGCAGAACGTCTCGGTGCAACAGGGCGCATCCGCGGCGACCAACCTCACCGTCGCCAAGCTGCGCGAAGTCGTGAAGACCTTCCTCACCAACAACGTCGATCTCGATCGCGAGCAGATCACCGGTGCCCTGAACGCCAAGGCCCATGACTCGCTGCTCGGCGAGATCCAGGTCACCTCGATGGACTACCAGACCAAGCCGGTGCTGGAGGAGGGGCGGATCCGCCGCTTCATGGGCATCAACTTCGTGCTGACCGAGGAGGTGACCAACGCCTGCCAGGGCACCGACGATCTCGCCGGCACCAGCATCGGGATTCCCTTCTGGGTCAATTCCGGCATGCATCTCGGCGTCTGGATCGACCAGACCACCAACATCACCCAGCGTACCGATCTCAAGCTCCAGCCGTGGCAGATCTACATGGACATGATGATCGGCGCCACCCGCATCGAAGAGAAGAAGGTCGTACGCGTCTGGTGCCGCTGATCGGCACTCTGCGGCACGCCTCTCACTCCTCCTGTTAAGCCCGGTGTCATTCCGGCGAAAGGACATCTCCCATGGCCGTCAATGCCTACAAGACCCTCTCCATCATCAACCTCGATGCGACCCCGATCCTGCGCGCCAATCCCTGGGTGCATGGCGGCAATTCCAAGCAGTTCGCCGGCACGGTCGAGGCCGTGACCGGCGATTCCATCGGCTCCACCTATCGCTTCTTCCGGGTCGGTTCCTGGATGCGGCCGGTCTCGCTCACCTTGTTCTGTGACGCGTTGACCGGCGGGGCCGCCGATCTCGGCCTCTACCGCGCGGCGGCCGACGGCGGCGCGGTGGTCAGCGCCGCACTCTTCGCCTCCGCGCAGTCGATCGCCAGCGCCAACGCGACCGGCATCAACGCGCGCTTCGAGGCCGACGACGTCGCCAATGTCGAGAAGCGGATCTGGGAGCTGCTCGGCCTCACCGCCGATCCCAACCTGGAGTACGACGTCGCCCTCACCCTGACCGCGGCGATCTCCGCCTCGGGCACGCTCGCCCTCCAGGGCGTGTTCTCGTGGTGATGCCATGGCGATCCAATACATCGGCATCAACCGCGGCCAGCAGAACGCGGACATCGCCTCCGGCACGTCCACGACCGGCCGGCAGATAGAGCTCGCGGTGAACGACGCCGTCGGCATCACCCGCAAGGAGGTGCTCGACAGCCTCGACAAGCTCCGCGACTTCATCGTCAACACCCGCGCGACTCCCTTCGCCCAATAGCGCGGAACTTCCCAGGGATTCGAAATGGCCTCACAGACCTCGATCTGCAACCGGGCGCTCGAATGCCTGGGCGATGCGCCGATCGTCTCGATCGACGACGATACCAAGCAGGCGAAGGCGCTGCGGCGTGTCTACGACATCACCCGCCGCGCCTTCCTCTGCGACCACCCCTGGCATTTCGCCAAGAAGCGGGCGTCGTTGCCGGCCTCCGCCGCGACGCCGGTCTGGGGCTTCGCCCGCGGCTTCCCGGTGCCGGCGGATTTCCTCCGACTGCTCGCGGTCCGCGACGGGCCGGATTTCAGCCTGGAGGCCGATGCCACCGGCTCGCAATGGATCCTGAGCGACGCTTCGGCACCGCTCGACATCCTCTATCTCTATGACGTCGCCGATGCCGGCCGCTTTCCGCCGCATGCGGTCGAGGCCCTGGCGCGCTGGCTGGCCTACGACCTGGCCGAGGACCTGACTCAGTCCAACACCAAGAAGCAGGACGCCGCGCAGGCGCTCGGTGTCGCGCTCACCCGTGCCAAGCGGATCAACGGCATGCAGAAGCAGCCGGAGCCCTATCCGGCTTTCTCATTCCTGCAGGCCCGCGGGCAGTCGCCCCAGTTCCCGATTCTCACCACGAACGGCTGATG
>JAYSFH010000134.1:0-8620 GCA_041913405.1 Dongia sp.
TCAGTGCCGCCACTATCATGGAAAACGCGATAACAATCGCGATTATTGCCACATCGGTCATTGAGACTTCTGGGCCTCCTCCGGCCTAGCGATCTTCTCCTGGCACGGCGGAGGCGCTTGCCCGTATCGCAGCGTCCGCTTCTACCCCCAAAGCTCCGGCGTATTCGGATGCATCGTGCTGCCGGTGAACTTGAAGCCGTGCGGCCGGTCTTCCGCCAGCAGCAGGGGCCCGTCGAGGTCGACGAATTCCGCGGTCTGCGCCACCAGGAAACCGGGCGCCATGGAGAGCGAGGTCGCGACCATGCAGCCGACCATCACCTGGAATTCCAGCCGCCGTGCCTCGGCGACCATGGCCAGCGCCTCGGTGAGACCACCCGCCTTGTCGAGCTTGATGTTCACGCACTGATAGCGGCCGTGCAGCGTCCGGAGCGACGAGAGATCGTGGCAGCTCTCGTCGGCGCAGACCGGCACCGAGCCCTTCACCGCCAGGATCGCGAGATCGTCGTCGGCGGGCAGCGGCTGCTCGATCAGCACCACGCCCAGATTCTTCAGCAGCGGCGAGAGCGCCTTGTAGTCGTCGATCGACCAGCCCTCGTTGGCATCGACCATCAGCTTGGCGTTGGGCGCCGCCTGGTGCACGGCCTTGACGCGTTCCAGGTCTTCCGGCCCGGCGAGCTTCAGCTTCAGGAACGGCCGGCTGGCATTCGCCTTGGCCGCTTCCGCCATCTTCGCCGGCGTGTCGAGGCTCAAGGTGTAGGTCGTCACCACGTCATGCGGCTTTTCCAGCCCGGCGATCTCCCAGGCGGGCTTGCCCGCGAGCTTGGCCTCGAGGTCCCAGAGCGCGCAGTCGATCGCGTTGCGCGCGGCGCCCGGCTTCAGGAGATTGCGCAGCCGTTGCCGGCCGACGCCGCCTTCGATCGCATTGCGCAGGCTTTCGACGATTTCGGTGACGCTGGCGACGCTCTCCTTGTAGCGGGCATAGGGCACGCATTCGCCACGGCCGGTCTTGCCGTCCTCCTCGATCTCGACCACCAGGACTTCCGCCTCGCTCTTCGAGCCGCGCGAGATGGTGAAGGTCTGGGCAAGCTTGAAGCTCTCGGACCTGATGGCGAGTTTTCGCGTCATAACAACTGATCGGCGATACGGCCGACTCCCGTGCGGATTGGATCGACGGTGGGCAATCCGATCTCGCGCTCGACCTTGGCGAGATAGTCCTGCGCCGCCGCCGCATCAAGGCCCTTGGTGTTGATGCTGGCGCCGACGAACTTGACCTTTGCGTTGGTCAGCTTCGCCGCGGCGAGATTGGCTTCCATGCAGGCCTTGAGGTCGGGGAGCGGATAATGCGGCAGGCCGCGCATATGTTTCCGCGTCGGCTCATGGCAGAGCACCAGCGCATCGGGCTGCGCGCCGTGCAGCAGGCCGAGGCTGACGCCGGCATAGGAAGCGTGGAACAGCGAGCCCTGGCCCTCGACCAGGTCCCAATGGTCGGCATCGTTGGCGGGCGATAGCCATTCGACCGCGCCGGAGACGAAATCCGACACCACCGCGTCGATCGAGACACCGGAGCCGGCGATGAAGATGCCCGTTTGACCCGTCGCACGGAAATCCGCCTTGGCGCCGCGCTTCTTCAGTTCCTTCTCCAGCGCCAGCGTCGTGTACATCTTGCCGACTGAGCAGTCCGTCCCGACGGCCAGCAGGCGCTTGCCGGAACGCTTGGCGCCGGTCCCGACTTCGAACTCACGGGTCGGGTGGCGGACGTCGTGCAGCGCGCGCCCCAGCCGCTGCGCGGTCTCGACCAGCTGCGGATGATCGGAGAGGCGCTGGTGCAGCCCGCTTGCCAGGTCCATGCCGAGCTCTAGCGCGCCGGACAGCATATCGACCCAGTCCGGCGACAGCACGCCGCCGCGATTGGCATCGCCGACGATCACCGTCTTCGCCCCGGCCTTGGCCGCCTCCTGGAAATTCATGTCCTTGATCTTGAGGTCGTCATTGCAGCCCTCGAGCCGCATCTGCCCGAGGCACCAGTCCGGGAGCCAGTCGAGGATGCCCTGGGCGGTCTTCGCCGCCAGCTGGTCCTTGGCGTTGCCCAGAAACAGGAGATAGGGACGTCGAATCTCAAAGCCGGTCACGGGTAAGCCCTTCTGTGCAGACCACTGGGGGAAATACAGTGGATCGGGGGAATTTATCGAAGATTTCTGGTCTTGTCTCTCTGCCACCCTCTATAGTGTGGGCGGTTTCGGGGCGCAATTCCTCCATGTCTTCGTCCGATCTGCCGCAGCTCACGGCCGCCCTGGCCGCCATTCCCGGGCAAGCCGTCCCGCCGTCCTTGAACCGGCGGATCTGGTCGATCGCCTTTCCGGCGATCATGGCCAACCTGACCACCGTGCTGCCCGGCTTGTGCGACATGGCCTTCATCGGCCGCAGCGGCGATGCGGTCGAGCAGGCCGGCGTCGCCCTGGGTGCCGCCTTCACCGCGCTGACACTCTGGGCCTTCGGCTTCCTCCGCATGGGCACGACGGGCATCACGGCGCAGGCCAATGGCGCCCGCGATCTCCGGGAAACCCGCGAGGCGCTGACCTGGTCGCTGGTCCTCGCCGTCGGCATCGGCCTGCTGCTGATCCTGGCCGCCTTTCCGCTGGCCGCGATCGGCCTGCCGATCTACGGCGGCCCGGCCCAGGTGCAGGACTATGCCGCGCAGTACTTCCACATCCGCCTGCTGGCGGCACCCTTCGATCTCTCGCTCTACGCGATGATGGGCTGGCTGATCGGCATCCAGCGGGCGCGCGTCATGTTCGCGCTGCAGCTCGTCCTGAACGGCCTCAACATCGCGCTCTGCTATCTCTTCGTCGTGCAGCTCGACTTCGACGTGGTCGGCGTCGGCGCGGCGACGGCGCTGGCACAGGCGGTGACCGCGCTCATCGGCTTCCTCTGGACCCGCGGCATTTCGCGAAAGCTCGGTCCGGTGCTGGCGCGCGGCACCACCTTCGCCTTCGAGATGCTGGGGCGCCTGGCCAGGATCAACCGCGACATCTTCATCCGCACCCTCGCGCTGATGCTGGTCTTCAACTACTTCATCCATCTGAGCGCCCGGCAGGAAGAGGTGACGCTCGCCGCCAACCAGATCCTGATCGGCTTCCTCGGCCTCATCGCCAACGCCCTCGACGGTTTCGCGCAATCGGCCGAAACCCTGGTCGGCGAAGCTGTCGGTGCCAAGGACAAGAAGCGCCTCTCGGCGGCACTCTGGGCCAATCTCGGCTGGAGCCTCGGCCTCGCCGCCCTGCTCGCCGTCCTGCTCTGGCCGGTCGGCGCCTTCATGCTTCCGGCCTTCAGCGCCAATGCCGAGGTGGTGGCGGCGGCCGAGAAGGTCTTCCCCTGGGTGATCGTGGCGCCGATCGTCTCAGTCTGGTGCTTCCTGCTGGACGGCGTCTTCATCGGCGCCACCCGGGGCCGGGAGCTGCGCGACGGCATGCTGCTCTCGGCCGCGCTCGGGCTCATCGCCTTGCAATGCGCCTTCTGGTTCGACGGCAATGCCGGATTATGGGCGGCGCTGACCCTGTTCTTCGGCATTCGCGCCCTGCCGCTGGCCCTCTGGTACCGCAGGATACCCGCTGCGCTGGGAAGTTAGGGCTTCGTTGGCAAGCGGGACGGCTTGTGGCAGAGTCCCCGGCCGCTGAACGAGGTTAGAAATGCCGTCCTTCGACATCGTCTCCAAGACCGATCTCACCGAGATCGACAATGCCATCAACGGCGCGCGCCGCGAGATCGACACCCGCTTCGACTTCAAGGGCTCGAAATGCACCATCGAGCGCAAGGAAGAGACGATCACGCTGCTGGCCGATGACGACATGAAGCTGCGCCAGATGCAGGAACTGCTCCGGGGCTATGTCACCCGCCGCAAGCTCGATGCCGGCGCCCTCGAGTTCAAGGACGAGGAGCGGGCCGCGGGCAACGCCGTGCGCCAGCAGGTCATCGTCAAGCAGGGCATCGACCAGAAGCTCGCCAAGGAGATCGTG
Organism: Dongia sp.; assembly: GCA_041913405.1. GTDB lineage: Bacteria > Pseudomonadota > Alphaproteobacteria > Dongiales > Dongiaceae > Dongia. The sequence continues at coordinate 4,014 of JAYSFH010000134.1, forward strand.
AAGGCCATCAAGGATGCGAAGCTGAAGGTCCAGGCGGCGATCCAGGGCGACGAGCTCCGGGTCACCGGCAAGAAGCGCGACGATCTCCAGGACGCGATCGCTTTGGTCCGCGGCCTGAAGATCGAGCAGCCGCTGCAATATGTGAATTTCAGAGACTAAGAGACAGAGAGATGCCGAAGAAGAACCCGCTGAACCTGAACGCCCTCCAGCTGAAGACGCTGACCCTGTTCCAGGAGCTCGCCAAGCTCGAAGGCTTCGCCAAACCCGCCGACGAGCCCGGCCATATCATGATCACCGGCATGCCGCGCCCGCACGGCAACCATTTCCATCTCGGCAACTACGTGCTCTCGTCCAAGGACGCCTCCGGGCTCTCCAACGAGAGCGCCTGGATCGCGCTGGAGCGCAAGGGCCTGGTGAAGTCCTTCTGGCCGCAAGCCTGCCAGATCACCCCGGAAGGCCTGAGCTACGAAACCGGCATGCGCGACGAGATCCTGCACGAGGGCGGGCATCACTGATGATCCTCTACCGCTATCTCACTGGTGTCGACGACGCTGCCTTCTGCCATCGCATCACCGCACTGCTCAACAGGGGCTGGCTGCTTTATGGCCAGCCGACCTTGACCTACGACGCCGAGCAGAAGCGCGTGATCTGCGGCCAGGCCATCACCAAGGACGTGCCGGATCGGGACTATGATCCGAGCATGGATCTCTCGACGTTCTGATCGGTCTCAAGCTACGGCAAGACCCTCACCCCAACCCTCTCCCACAGCGGACGAATGTCCGCCTTCGCGGACGGTGCGAGGGAGTTCAACGAGTATGATTGCTAGGGCCGCAGCGTCCCCTCGCCCGTAGGGAGAGGGACAGGGTGAGGGTCTTGACGCTGCGTGAGACTCATCAAGCGGGAACCCGCGCCCGCACATACTCATCCAGCCACGGAGTCCGATAGCCGTCCTCGCGCCACAGTATCGGAAAGTAGCTCTCGTCCATCGCCGTCTCGCCGACGCGTTTGTAGCGGTTGTAGATGTAGGAAATCTTCGTCGGGTGGAACTTCGCTTCCGACGACATGCAGTGCGTGACCGCCGAGCGGCGCGGGCGCTCCGCGGCGTTGGCACCGGAGCCGTGCCAGCACCAGCCGTGGTGGAAGGCGCAGCCGCCGGCCGGCACCTCGACGAAGGCGATCTCCGGTTCCTTTCCCAGGCTGTGGGCGGCCGCGACCATCTCCTTGCGATAATCCTCCGGCGCGTGGAACTGCTTCGCCGGCGGGAAGCGGCCCCATTTGTGCGAGCCCTTCACGTATTCGATCGTGCCGCCGGAAGCACTCGTGTCGTCGAGCGCGATCCAGCAGGTCAGCATGTTCGGCGGGTCGATCCAGTCGTTGTAGGAATTGTCCTGGTGATAGCCGAGCGACTTCGCCCCGGGCGGCTTCCAGATCACGTTGTCCTGCGCGATCCGCGCGCCCGGCCATCCCGCCAGCTGGGCGCAGAGCCGGCCGATTTCGCGCCTGAGTACCAGCGAAGCCACGGTGCGGTCGGATTTCCAGCCGTTGCAGATCTGGCGCGCGCGGTCGGGGCGGTCGCGGCCTTCCTGCCAGTTCCATTCGTCCGGATAGAGGCCGGTCTCGAACTTGCCCTTGAACAGGCCCTCGAAACGCGCGGCGACTTCCTCCGCCTCATGGCGCTCGATCAGCTTCGGCAGGATCAGGAATCCGTCGGCGTTGAATCGCGCGACCTGTTCTTCGGTGAGCTGGTCAATCATTGCTGCCTCCCTGTTTCCAGGATAGGCACTCTTTTCTCGCTCGTCATCCCGGCACTTGGTGCCGGGATCCACGCCTTTCTTCGAGCCCCAAGGCGTGGATCCCGCGACCTAGTCGCGGGATGACGAGCGAGTGCGGTCTTACTATGATGCCGCATCGCAAAGAGGGGACCCATGGCCGATCTCGACTTGAGCTACACGCCCGCCCATGAACTGGCGGCGCGGATCCGCAGCGGCTCGCTGAGCCCCGTGACCATCGTCGAGAATGCGCTCGACCGGATCAAGACCGTGAACGCGAAGCTGAACTGCTTCTGCTTCGTCTATCCCGAGGAATCGCTGGAACTGGCCCGCACCATGGAAGCCGAGGCCAAGGCCGGCAAGTTCCGCGGGCCCCTGCACGGCATCCCCTTCGCGATCAAGGACCTGACGCCGACCAAGGGCAAGCGCACCACGCTCGGCTCCTATGCCTATGAGCATTGGGTGCCGGACTACGACGCGCCGATCGTCGAGGCGCTGAAGAATGCCGGCGGAATCATGATCGGCAAGACCACGACGCCGGAATTCGCCTATTCGAGCTTCACCGAAAGCCCGCTCTGGGGCATCACGCGCAACCCCTGGAATCCGGAGCGCTGCGCCGGCGGTTCCTCCGGCGGATCAGGCGTCGCCGTCGCGACCGGTTGCGTGCCGTTTGCGGAAGGCTCGGACATGGGCGGCTCGGTGCGGATCCCGGCGAGCTTCTGCGGCGTGCTCGGGCTGAAGCCCTCGTTCGGCCGCATTCCCTTCACCATCCTGCCCAGCCAGTTCGACCAGATCTCGCATTTCGGCCCGCTGGCCCGCAGCGTGCAGGATCTCTGCCTGTTCATGCAGGTGACGCAAGGACCGGACGAGCGGGACATCCAGTCATTGAAGCCCGCGCTCGACTTCCTGCAGCCGAAGCCCACCGACCTCAAGGGCAAGCGGCTCGGCCTCCTGCTCGATTTCGGGAAAAGGGTCTGGCATCCGGATGTCGAGGCGGCGATCCGCCGCGGCGCCGAGGTGCTGCGCCAGGCCGGCGCCGAGATCGAGGAGATCGCGATGTCCTGGAGCCTCGACCAGGACGAGCTCTGGTCGAAGCATTGGGAGGTCTATCTCGCGACCTTCTTCGGCCATGTGCTGCCGGAGTTCGGCAAGAAGATGGACCCGATCGTGCGTGGCGTGATCGAGCGCGGCCTGAAACAGTCGGCGGTCGAGTTCAAGAAGCTGGAGTTCGGCCGCACCGAGATGTGGAAGGAGCTGTCGCCGATCCTGCAGAAGTTCGACGCCATCCTCTGCCCGACCATGGCGCAGCCGGCGCCGACCCATGGCCGCAGCGACCAGGACTTCTGGCGCCTGGACGACCAGGGCCGCTACATGGCGCTCGACGTCACCTCCTGCTGGAACTTCGTCAGCCAGTGCCCGGCCCTCTCGATCCCGGCCGGGTTGACAAAGGACGGGTTGCCGATCGGGTTGCAGGTGATCGGCCGGCGCTTCGACGACCTGACCCCGGTCAACATCGCCGCCGTGATGGAAAAACAGCAGCCCTGGGCCCAGCAGCGGCCTCCCATTTGACCCCGCCCGAGAGGCGCGGTAATTCAGCGCCAGAGCTTTTGGGAGCGGATCATGTCGGGATTGCGGACCGGTGGCCAGGTGCTGGTCGATGCCTTGAAGAACCACGGCGTCGACATGGCGTTTGCCGTCCCGGGCGAGAGCTACCTGGCGGTGCTGGACGCGCTGCATGACGCCAGCAACCAGATCCGCCTGATCACCTGCCGCCAGGAAGGCGGCGCCGCCTACATGGCCGAGGCCTACGGCAAGCTGACCGGCAAGCCCGGCATCTGCCTCGTCACCCGCGGCCCCGGCGCCAGCAACGCGACCGTCGGCCTCCATACCGCCTTCCAGGATTCGACGCCGATGATCCTGCTGATCGGGCAAGTGGCTCGAGACCAGGCCGAGCGCGAGGCTTTCCAGGAAGTGGACTTCCGCCGCCTGTTCGGCCAGGTCACCAAATGGACCGCGCAGATCGAGGACGCGCGCCGCATCCCCGAATACATGAGCCAGGCCTTCCACCGCGCGATGAACGGCCGCCCCGGCCCGGTCGCCCTCGCACTGCCCGAGGACATGCTGACCGACAAGGTCGAGGTGAGGGACGCCGGCCATTACATCACCGCCCGCGGCAACCCGAGCGCCGAGCAGATGGCGGAGCTGCGCGATCGCCTCGCGAAGGCGAAGCGGCCCTTCGTCATCCTCGGCGGCGGCGGCTGGGACAACCAGGCCGTCGCCGATATCCAGGCTTTCGCCGAGAACAACAATCTCCCGGTCGGCGCTTCCTTCCGCTGCCAGGATTTCTTCGACAACGACCACAGGAACTACGCCGGCGATGTCGGCATCGGCATCAACCCCAAGCTTGCCGAGCGGGTGAAGAAGGCCGATCTCCTGCTGGTGGTCGGCGCTCGCCTCGGCGAGATGACCACCTCCGGCTACACCTTGCTGGAGCCGCCGGTGCCGCAGATGGATCTGGTCCATGTGCATGCCGCACCCGAGGAACTGGGCCGGGTCTACCAGGCCGCCCTGCCGATCAATTCCGGCATGCAGGGCTTCGCACGCATGGCGCGCGCCATGAAGCCGGTCGATCATGCCGCCTGGGATGCCGAGACCAAGCAGGCCCGCGCCGACTACGAGGCCTGGCAGAAGCACGATGCCAATGCCGGCGCGGTGCAGATGGGCGAGATCCTCGCCTATCTCCGCGACAAGCTGCCGAAGGACGCGATCGTCACCAACGGTGCCGGCAATTACGCGACCTGGTGGCATCGCTTCTACCGCTGGCGCTCCTACCGCACG
>JAYSFH010000135.1:0-8607 GCA_041913405.1 Dongia sp.
GGCCTGTCCTTCCGCCGCATCGTCTTCGCGCAGATCCGCATCTCGGCGCTGAACACCACGCTGACCGCGATCTACCTGGTGGTGATCCTGCCGATGTTCGGGGTCAACCTGCCGCTGCTGAAGACCATGATCCTGGTGACCTTCGTCGCCGGTTTGATGCCGGTCATCGGCAACCTCATCTCCAACACCGTCATCGTGGTGGTCAGCCTCAGCTTCTCGCTCTGGGCGGCGGTCGGGTCGTTGGTCTTCCTGGTCGCGATCCACAAGCTCGAATATTTCGTCAATGCCAGGATCATCGGCGGCCAGATCCATGCCCGCGCCTGGGAATTGCTGCTGGCCATGCTGGTGATGGACGCGATCTTCGGTATCCCCGGCGTGATCGCCGCACCGATCTACTACGCCTATATCAAGGACGAACTGAAGGCGCGCGGGCTGGTCTAGACGATCCCCTTGGCCCGCAGCTCCGCGATCTCCTTCTCCTCCAGGAACAACAGCTCCTTCAGCACTTCGTCGGTGTGCTGGCCGCAGGTCGGCGGCGGGCGCTTGTAATCGACGGGTGACTCCGAAAGCTTGATCGGGTTGCCGATGAGATCGACCGTCCCGGAGCCGGCCGAAGGATGCGGCATCGTCACCTTCATGCCGCGGGCCAGGACCTGCGGATCGGCGAAGACCTGGCCGATGTCGTTGACCGGCCCGACCGGCACCCCGAGTTTTTCCAGGCCTTCCATCCAATAAGCAGTCGGCTTGGTTTCGGTGACGCCGTTGACCAGCCGATAGCATTCGATCCGGTTCTTGACCCGCGCCGGATTGGTCTTGAAGCGCTCGTCTGCCGCCCATTCCGGCTTGCCGGCGAAGCTGCAGAATTTCTGGAACTGGCCGTCGTTTCCGACCGCGAGGATGAAGAAGCCGTCGGCCGACTTCACCACCGAATAGGGCACGATCGAGGGATGCTCGTTGCCGAGCCGCACCGGCACCTTGCCCGAGGTGAGATATTGCAGCCCGGCATTGGCGAGCCAACCCACCTGGGAGTCGAGCAGCGCCATGTCGACATATTGGCCGAGGCCGGTCACATGCCGGTGCTGAAGCGCGGCGAGGATCGCGGTCGAGGTGAAGATGCCGGTCACGATGTCGGTGGCGGCGACGCCGACCTTGGTCGGCTCACCGTCGGGATTGCCGGTTATGCTCATGATCCCGCCCATGCCCTGCGCCAGGAAATCGTAGCCGGCGCGGTTGGCATAGGGACCGGTCTGGCCGAAGCCGGTGATCGAGCAATAGATCAGCCGAGGAAACTCGAATTTGAGCTCGTCATAGTTCAGGCGATACTTGGCCATATCGCCGACCTTGAAGTTCTCGATGAAGATGTCGCAGCGCGCGATCAGCCGCTTGGCCAGCGCCTGGCCCTCGGGCTTGGCGACGTCCAAGGTGACCGAGCGCTTGTTGCGGTTGATCGCGAGGTAGTAGGCGCTCTCGGTCGTGTCGTTGCCGGCCGCGTCCTTGACGAAGGGCGGGCCCCATTTGCGCGTGTCGTCGCCGGCACCCGGCCGCTCGATCTTGATGATGTCCGCGCCGAGATCGCCGAGGATCTGGGTGCACATCGGCCCGGCCAGGATACGCGTCAGATCGAAAACCCGAAGGCCGGTCAGCGGTCCGGACATTGAAGCTCCCCATGCTTATTGTCCGCCACTCTCGGGGGGCGGATGGGCAAAAGCAAGCGAGGAGTGGTGTCACCGACCCCGATGCAGGGAATCCAGCGCGCCTTGCAGGATGAAGGCGGCGGCCGATTGATCGACCACCTTGGCGCGCTTCGCCCGCGAGAGATCCGCTTCGATCATGCCGCGGGTGACCGCCATGGTGGACATCCGCTCGTCCCAGAACGCAATGGGCAAGTCGCGTATCGGCTTCAGGTTGGCGGCGAATTGCCGGACCGACTGGCAGCGCGGGCCTTCCGTGCCGTCCATGTTGAGCGGCAGGCCGATGATCAGGCCGCCGATCTGCCGTTCATCCACGATCCGCAGGAGCTCGGTCGCATCCTTGGTGAACTTGGTGCGGCGGATCGTGGTCAGCGGCGAAGCGACATGATGCCCCGGGTCGCCGATCGCAATCCCAATGGTCTTCTCGCCGAGATCCAACCCGGCGAGGCGCATATGGCGCGGCAGGGCGGCGGCGAGGTCCGTGGGGGTGGCGTGGATCATCGGCGTTTGATACGCGCGCCCGACGCTCCCGTAAACCCCGCCGTCACTCCGGCAGCAGCTCGGTAATCTCGCGCCGGAAGGGCAGGGCGTCGCCGATCGGTGCCGCATCCATTTCTTCGGCATAGCGGCGGCCGCCATAGACCGCGCCGGCGATGGTCGAGGGCGCCCAGGCGTCACCGGTGCATTTCACGCCGATAATACCGGCATCGGCCCAGTCCTTCTCGCGCGCCTTCAAGTCGAGATAGAGCTGGTCGTTGGGCAGGCGGGCGGTCACCATCACCACGCTGTCGCTGGCGCGTCTATCGGTGCGTCCGGTGAAGACGCAGGCGGTCTCGATTTCGCCCTTGCGCACGGCCGAGACCATGCGCGCGGTGACGATGACGACGCCGAGCTCCAACAGCCGTCCCTGGATCTTGAACTGCTCCATGGTGTTGCGGGCCCAGTTCGAGACTTCGGTCGCCGGCGTCACCAGGGTGACGGCAAGGCCTTCGCGCTGCAAAAGCTCCGCCAGCACGCCGCCCATATAATAGTGATCGTCGTCGTAGAGCGTGACCGACTTCCCGGTCGGGCGCTTGCCCGCCATCAGGTCGTCCGGCGTCAGCACCTCCGCGTCAGCCGCGATCGGCATCGGCAAGGTATGGGCATGTGCGACGCCGTCGCGCCGCCAGGTCGATCCGGTCGCGACCAGCACTTGGTCGAAGCCGAACTCCAGCACCTGACCCGCATCGAGCCGGCTGTCATAGAAGATCTCGACATTCGTCATCTTCGACAGCTGGAAGGCGCGGTAGTCCTTCACGCGGCCCCAGGCGGAAAGGCCGGGCAGCTTCTGCTCCCGGGTGACGCGGCCGCCGAGCTCGGTGGTCGCTTCGGCCAATGCGACGTCATAGCCGCGCTGACCGAGCGCCCGCGCCGCTTCCAGTCCGGCCGGGCCGGCGCCGACAATCAACACCCGCGCGTCGGATTCCTTGGCGCGAATGAATTCCGGGTGCCAGCCCTTGCGCCATTCCTCGCCCATGGCGGGGTTCTGGGTGCAGCGGCTGGGCGACATGGTCATGTCGCCGGAGACGCAGATGTTGCAGCCGATGCATTCGCGGATGTCCTCGATGCGGCCTTCCTCGATCTTCTTCGGCAGGAAGGGATCGGCGATCGAGGGCCGCGCCGCGCCGATGAAATCCAGCAGGCCCTGTTTGATCTGTCGCACCATCTGGTCGGGCGAGGTGAAGCGGCCGACGCCGACCACCGGCTTGGAGGTCAGCGCCTTCACGCCGCGCACATATTCTTCCTCGCCGGCCTCCTCGACGAAGCGCGAGGTGCGGGAATCAATGTCCCAGCTCCCCATGGTGAGATCCCAGAGATCCGGCACCTCGCCCATGCGGCCGATCACCTCCTCGGCCTCGGACTTGGTGATGCCGGCCGGCCCCATCAGCTCTTCCATGGCGAAGCGCACGGCGACCGCGCAGGTATCGCCGACCGCTTCCTTGGTGTCCTCGGTCACTTCGCGCAGCAGGCGCATGCGGTTCTCGAGGCTGCCGCCGTATTCGTCGGTGCGATGGTTGTAACGCCGCGACAGGAAATGCTGGAACACGCTGAAGCCGTGTGCCGCATAGACATAGACGATGTCGAAGCCGGCGCGCTTGGCCCGGATCGCCGCGTTGCGATGCCAGCGCCGGAGGTCGCGGATATCGGCCTGGTCCATCGCCCGCGCCTGCATCGGGTCATAGGTGAAGGTGGCGATCGGCAGATGGCTGGGTCCGAGCGGCGTCTCGCGCGTGGTGAAGTTGGCGCCGTTCATGCCGTTATAGGCGAGCTCGGTCCCGGCCAGCGCGCCCTGGTCGTGCACCACCTTGGCGATCCGCTCGAAGATCGGCAGGTCGCGGTCGTCCCACATCCGGAGCTCGATGAAGGGCGTGATCTCCGAGGTGTGATGGATCTCGACCTGCTCGGTGCAGATCACCGCCCAGCCACCGGCGGCCTTGTTCTGCCGCATCTTGATCATGGCTGAAGGGTCGCGGTAGCCCTGGCCGTTGCAATGCGGCACCTGGTAGAAGCGGTTCTTCGCCGTGACCGGACCGATCTTCACCGGTTCGAACAGGATGTCGTAGCGCGGGTCGCGCGGCATGATGGCAGGAACTCCCCCAAAGGGCATTTCAACTGGATCGGCGCAGATTGCCCGAAGGGGAGTGTATATGGAAAATCGAATTAAATGAGCGATGGCATAGATTCTGCCGATTCAGGCGGCGCGCCGCGGATGCACGGCGTAGGCCCGGACCATCCGCCAGGCGAACATGATGCCGATCCCGGCCAGCAGTGCTCCGCCGCCATAGAGAATGAGCGAGGCCTGTTCGACGACCGCGACGGTGAGCGGGCGATCGAGCCCGATGCTGTTGCCGATCAGGCCTGAAACCGCCGCGCTGATCGCGCCACCCATGCCGAAGATGGTGGACATCGAGGCGATGGTCGCATCTTCCTCGCCGGGATCCGCGGTTCCCATGATGCGCTGGCTGAGGAAGGAATAGGAGATGCCGAAGCCGCAGCCGATCGGCACCATCGCGATGGCGATGATCGGAAGCGGGCTGGTCGCGAGGGTGAAGGCGAGGCCCGCCAGGCCGATCGCCAGCAAAGTCGGGCCGGCAATGATCGCATGGTTGTGCCAGCGGGCGGCGAGCGGCGCCACGAGCATCGCGGTCAACGACCAGGCGATCGCATGGATCGCACCGAAATAGCCGGCCCAGGTCGGCGTCAAGCCGCGATAGATCTGCAATATGTAAGGCCCATAGACATAGACCGCGGCTTCCGAAAGCGCCATCAGTGCCAGCACCCAGATGCCGAGGCATGCGGGATGGCGGAAGCCGGGAAAGGCGGTGGGGAAAAGCTTGTGCCGGCTGCGCCGGTCGAGCGCGAAGGTGAGGGCGATCACGACGATACCGAAAGGAACCGCGGCGAAGCCGAGCAGAGGGCCGACCTCGCCGCTGACCAGCACCGACAGCCTGTCGGCGACGGCGATCGCCATCACGCCGATCGCGAGCAGCAGCAGTCGCAGCATCGGCGACGACTGCGCGATCTTCTCATAAGGATGCCTGCGCAGTATCACCCAACCCAACGCCATCATCGGCAAGGGCAGCAGGCCCGAACCGAAGAAGGCAAGGCGCCATGTGCCGAGATCGGTCAGCCAGCCGCCGAGTAGCGGGCCGATGAAGACGGCGCAGGCCCAGGTTACCGCTTCGATGCCGCCGACCCGCGGCACCAGTGCGTTGTCGAACAGCTCGCGCACCAAGGTATAGCTCAGTGCCAGCAGGAAGCCCTCGCCCAGTCCCTGGATCGCGCGGCCGGCCAGGATGAAGCCGATGTTCGGCGCGATTGCGGCGAGGACGCCGCCGGCGACGACCACCAGTCCGAACACCATCATCGCGTTGCGCGGGCCGAAACGCGCCTTGATCGGCGGCAGCATCGCGCCGCCGAGGATCGAGGTCATCAGATAAAGGCTGGTCGCCCAGCTCAGATAGGCGGCGGCATCGAGCTCTTCGACCGCGCTCGGCATCGCGGTCGTCGCCATGTACCAGATCGTGGCATGCAACCCGACACCGAGATTGACCAGGATCAGCGGCGCGATGTTCTCCCGGCGCAGCAGGCGGACCGGCTCGGAATTTTCGGCAGCGGCGTTCATCGAAAGGTGCGCCAGTCCTCGCGGGTCTCGCAGCGGAAGGTCTCGAAACCGATGTCGCGCCGCAGGTAAGGCGGCAGCACGCAGAGGTCGAGCTTGCCGCTCTGGCGTGGCGGCTCGCTCGGCCGCATTTCCGGCAGGCGCAAAGCGTGGAGGAAAGCAACGAGACGCAGCGGCAGAGCGAGAGGCATGGTGCACCTCGGCAGGTTCAAGGCGTCCCTCTTAGCGCGGCATAATTTGAAAAGCAAATACTTTCCAAATTATCGGCGCCGTGCTAGTGTTACCGCCATGAAACACCGAGGTTCGCTCCGCGTCCTGCATGCGTTGAAGTCCGCCGGCCCGCAGACCGCGGAGGCGCTCGGCCGCAAGCTCGGCATGACCGCAGTCGGCGCACGCCAGCATCTCATGCGTCTTCAGGAGGAGAATCTGGTCGATGCCGTCGATCAGAGCGAGGGCGTCGGACGGCCGAAGCGCATCTGGTCGCTGACCGAGGCCGGCCATGCGCGCTTTCCGGATAACCACGCCGGGCTTACGCTGGAACTGATCACTGCAATCCGCAAGACCGGCGGCGAGGCGATGCTGGATTCGGTGATCGAAGCGCGCGAGAAGGCGGCGCTCTCGACCTATCGCCGTGCCCTCGATGGCGCGGCATCGCTGAAGGAGAAGGTGAAGCGTCTCGCCAGGATCCGCAGCGAAGAGGGCTACATGGCCAGCACCGCGGCGGGCGGCGAGGGTGCCTTGCTGCTGATCGAGAACCACTGCCCGATCTGCGTCGCCGCCAAGGCCTGCCAGGGCTTCTGCCGCTCTGAGCTGGCACTGTTCCAGGAAGCGCTCGGCAAGGACGTCAGCATCGTGCGCGACGAGCACATCGTTGCCGGCGCCCGGCGCTGCGTCTATCGGATCGCTACGAAGTAGCGCGCAGGCGGCTCAGCCCCAGAGCACGCGCCGCACGGCGTCCGGCCATCGCGCTGGCGCAAAGCCGTGATGCTTGAACAAGGCGAGGGCGATCCGCTCCATCCCGAAAGCAACGCAGGCGCTGTGGCACGGCGCCCCCGCCGCGGTGGTGATGCCCCAGAGCTCGCCGAAATAGTCCTGGGCGTAGTTGAAGCTGAGGCAGGCGGTGGGCTTCTCGGCGCTGGTGATCGGGACCAGCAGCTCGAACTTCAGGCTGAGTTCGCGCTGGCTGGAGGCCAGCAGCTTGCCCTGGCGGCCGAAGAAGGGGTCGTTCGCGACGTCCAGGGTGGCGGGAAGTTGCAGGTTGTCGATGAGCTGCCGTCCTCGCTCGATCCAGGCTTCGCGGAATGCGGAAACCTGTTCCGGCGTGCCGAGCTGCACATATTCGCGCATGCGGAAGAGCTGCATGCGCGCGGGATCAAGCGACGGCTCGTGGCGCAGGCACCAGGAATAGACGTCGAACAGCGCACCCTCCGCCGGCAGCGGACCACGCTGCGCGACCATGGGGTAGAGGGAATAGCAGGCAGCCGGCGTCACCACGATGTCGATCGCCTGTTGGTCCTGGGTCCAGTCCTCGCCGTTCTCGAGCTTGCGCCGAAGCGCCTGGTGCTCCTTGTCGCCGCCGCAGAAGCTGTGGATCGTTCCCGCCAGCTGCGGGAAGTTCTTCATGTAGCCGCTGTGCTCGAAATGCCGGCGGTTCATGACCGGCGGGAAGCGGATCGCCTCGGCGCCATTCTCCGCGCCCCACCGGCCTGCAAGGTCGCCGAAGCGGTCGAGCACGTCCTCGAACACGGCGCTGCGGCCATACACGCCGTCCACGCCCATCGGGATCAGCAGCCCATGCGCGATCAGCGCCTGCAGATATTGTGCTTCGGCACCCATGGCATGATCCATCAGTCGAACAGGTCGCCGTCGAGCTTGAAGACCCGCAGTAGGCTGGCGGTGTTGGCGTTGATGCGGTCGTTGTTGACCATCAGGGCCGCCGAATGTGCATCGCGCAGATGCCGGCCGAGGCTGAACGGCGTGTCGTTGCGATAGCCGGAGATACCGCAGATCATCAGCGCCTGGTTGATCGCCTGCACCGCACGTTCGGCGGTGGAGGTCTTGAGATTGTTCATGGCGATGCCGAAGGAGAGCGCCGTCGGGCCTTCCGGCGTCTTCAGGGCGTTTTCGTAGAGCCGGCTGCACTGGACGATGTTGGCGCGCATCGCCTGCAGCAGGCTCACGGCCTCGGCCAGGCGCATCGCATTCGTGCCCGGCATCGTCGGGTCGGCGCCGGCCGGCTTGGCGCTCTTGCGCAGGAAGCTGCGCGCCCGCGCCGTCGCGTCCGTCGCGATGCCGAGCCAAAGGCTGGCCCAGCTGAGATGCGCCACCGGCACCATCGTCTTGGGGCTGATGTCGGCATAGGGCTCTGGCAGGATCTGGTCGACATGGCCCGCGGCCTGGATACTGTAGGAGTTGCTGCAGGTGCCGCGCATGCCGAGCGCGTCCCAGCCGCCGGTCTGCTCCAGGACGCATTGATCGCGCATTGCAGCGACGATCACCTGCTCGGTCGCCGGCGCATCGACATGGCTGCGCGCGGTGATCAACACGGCATCTGCCTGGTCGCCGTAAGATATGACGGTGCCCTGCTTCTGCAACGAGAACCGCTCACCGTCGCGTGCGACCGCGCAGATGCTGCGCGAGAGATCGCCGCCGACGCCGGCCTCGGTGGTTGCCGATGCGAGCAGCAGCTGGTCCGAATTGATCCGCTGCAGGAACGCGTTGTGCCAAGCGACGACGCGCCCGTGCAACAGGATG
>JAYSFH010000136.1:0-983 GCA_041913405.1 Dongia sp.
ATGGGCGATCTCGGCTTCTTCGAGGCCAGCCTCGCGGTGTTGTCCAACACCACGATCATCAATGCCCGCGCGCTGATCCACGACGAAGGCAAGCTCGGCCTGCAGTCGCTCTACGCGCGCACCCAGCTGCCGACCGCGCTCTATCCGGCTTTTCGCACTGCACTCGACATGGTGCGCTCGACCGAATACGACGGCGGCGAGAAGGATCGGGAACGCTTCGCCTCCAAAGTCATCGAACGGGTCCTCACACAATATGAGGACATGGATGCGGAGAACCTCGATTACCTGCTGAAGAAGCTCCGCCAACTGGCCGCCTAGGGCGCGCTTCCCACACTTCTTTCTGCTCAAAAATTGATCAGGCCGAAGGGCCACACTGTGTCGCGCGCGCCGTCTGGCGGCGTGTTACGGGCGTTCGCGCGAAAAAGAGAAACTTTTCGAAAAATAACGCTTTATTAAGTGAGATCGGCGACAATAAGTATAAGTCGCCGAGTCGACGAAAACGCGATGGCCGATGTCAAGGGGCGTCCAGCGCGTGACTTGAGCGACAAAGAGTAGGTCGAAAACAAAGACCGCTGGGATGGAAGTGCCAATGTTCGGTTCGTTTGGAATCACGGAATGGGTGGCGGCTTCGATCACGTTGTGGCTGGCCGCCCAACTGCCTCTGGGGATGCTTGTCGGCTTCTATCTGCGCCGCGCCACGGCGCTGAGCACCATCGGTGTGGTCGAGACCGCGCCGGTCTATGCGCAGCACCATCGCGGTTGGCAAGGCTTCCTGCAGGCGCCGCGCGCGCTGTAACATTCGTCCGACGACGGCCCGGAGTCGATCCGGGTGCTGTCGCCGGCGTGATTTTAAGACGACCCGGCGACCCGGGCGTATAGCGGAACACGGTCTTTCGCCTCACCGCCTCTAAATCTTTGGAATGAGGACATTGCGCCACCGGTGCTTTAAGTGCTGTGGCGCAGTCGCTACATTGCACTTATGG
>JAYSFH010000136.1:994-8599 GCA_041913405.1 Dongia sp.
TTCTCCCGCATCGCCCGCGCCCTTGCCGAGCCCCGCCGCTACCAGATCCTGAAGCAGATCGGCGACGCCGACGGTCGCCTCGCCTGCAGCGCGATCGGCGAATGCCACGACATCAGCGCCGCCACGCTCTCGCACCACATGAAGGAGCTGGAAACCGCCGGCCTCATCGAGATCGTCCGCGAAGGCAAATTCGCCAACCTGATCCTCCAGCGCGACGTGCTGAAGGCCTACCTGGACCGGCTGGCGAAGATCTGAGCGACGACAGCGCAAGCCATTCTCCGCGACACCTTCCACTCGATCGTCATCCCCGGGCTTGGCCCGGGGACCCCTGGGTTCACTGCGCGCAGATGGAAAGTCAGGGGTGCCCGGGCCAAGCCCGGGCATGACGACACAGGGAGCGGCGCCGCTGCACCCCACAAGAATCAGATCGTCCGCCGCAAGAAAACCTGGCCCCCTTGAACTCGTCAATTCGACGATTATCTAAGTATCGAACTTAACAGCAGCCTCAAGGAGAGCGACATGAGTGACTTGGCGGGGAAGGTGGCGGTGGTGACCGGCGCCTCCAAGGGCATCGGTGCCAGCATTGCGAAGGAGCTGGCCGCGGCCGGCGCTTCGGTCGTGGTCAACTACGCCTCGGCCAAGGACGACGCCGATCGCGTGGTCGCTTCGATCAAGCAGAAGGGCGGCAAGGCGGTCGCGGTCCAGGGCGACGTCTCCAAGGAAGCGGATGTGAAACGGCTGTTCGTTGAGACCAAGAAGGCCTTCGGCGCGGTTGACGTGCTCGTCAACAATGCCGGGGTCTACGCTTTCCAGACGATCGACGATTTCGCCGAGGCGGAATACCGCCGCCAGTTCGACATCAACGTGCTGGGGCCTCTGCTCGCGACCAAGGAAGCGGTCGCGCATTTCAACGGCAAGGGCGGCAGCGTCATCAACGTGAGCTCGGTCATCAGCTCCAAGTCCTTTCCGCAGAGCGCCATCTACTCCGGCACCAAGGGCGCGCTGGATTCCGTCACCCGCGCGCTTGCCGCCGAGCTCGGGCCCCGCAAAATCCGCGTCAACACGCTCTCTCCCGGCGGCGTGAACACCGAAGGCGCGCAGACCCTCGGCATGATCGGCGGTGACATGGAGAAAGCGCTCGTGGCGCAGACGCCGCTCGGTCGCATCGGCCAGCCCGACGACATCGCCAAGATCGCGGTCTTCCTCGCCTCCGAGCAATCCGGCTGGCTCACCGGCGAACGCATCGTCGCCGCCGGCGGCTACAACGCCTGAAGTCTCCTCCCGGCGGAGCGGGGGGGGTCTGCGCAAGCAGCCGCGCCCCGTTTCGTTTTGCGCAGCGTCGCGCGACGCACATTCGCTCGTCATCCCCGGGCTTGGCCCGGGGACCCCTGAGTTTGTCACTCGCGCTCGGAACTCAGGGTGCCCGGCCTTCGCCGGGCATGTCGATCGAGTAGTGGCCACCATTTCCGCAAACCCGCTTGACAGCCGATCACCTCCAATGCTTCGATGCGGAAAATTGGAACGTTCCAATCAAGAGAACGGAAAACTGGAAAATTTCGTCGGTCCACCGGTCGATCAGAAAGGGCGGACCGCGGAAGAACGGGGAAGCATGAAGCGGCTGCGGGTGGGACTGGTCGGCGCGGGACTGGTGGGGCAGGCGGAGCACGCCTTCTACCTTTGGGAAGAGCGCGAGCGTTTCGACTTCGTCGGCCTGGCCGATGCCTCGGCCGCCGTGCGCAACGCCCTGGGCGCGCGCTACGGCATCCAGGAGCTGCATGCCGATCTCCCGAGTCTTCTCAAGGCGACCAGGCTCGACGCCCTGGTGATCGCAGCACCCGATCCCTTCCACCCCGATCTCGCCGTGATGGCGCTGGATGCCGGGCTGCATGTCCTCTGCGAGAAGCCTCTGTCGCTGACCCTGGGCGGCTGCGACCGCATCAAGGCGGCGCGCGACAAGGCGGGGAAGGTGCTGCAGGTCGCCTATATGAAGCGGCACGATCCCGCCTACAGGAAGGCGCTGGAGCTTCTGCCGAAGATGATCGACGACGTGAAGCTGATCTCGGTCGAATGCAACGACCCCGACCAGGATCCCTTCGTCGCCCATATGCCGATGACCTTGCCGACCGACATCCCGGCCGCGCTCAAGGACCAGTTCAAGGCCGCCAACACCGCGCAGCTCGCGGAATCCGCGACCCGCACCCCCAGCGAAGCCGGCGCCCGCGCGCTTTCTGGCGGCTTCCTCTCCTCGCTGGTGCATGACGTCGGCGTGGTGCACGGCCTGCTGCTGCATATGGGCCACGACCTGCCGCCGCAGGCGAGCCACGGCGTCTTCTTCGACGGCGGGCGCGGCGTGCAGCTGGCCGCCGACCTGCCGGGCGGCGGCCGCATCGCGATGACGCATCTCAATCTCCCCGGCGTGCCGGATTACACCGAGCGCATCACCATCTACTGCAGCGACCGCATCGTCGAGCTGACCTTCCCGTCGCCCTATCTGCGCCACTTCCCCACGAAGCTGACCTTGCGCAAGGACGGCGGCGGCAAGAGCCTGGAAACCCACGAGTTCCGCGTCTCCTACGAGGAGGCCTTCCGCGAGCAGCTGCGCGCCTTCCATGCCGCGGCTTGCGGCGAAGGCCCGGTGAAGACGCCGCTCGAGCAGGCGCGGCGCGACGTCGAGTTCCTGATCTCCGCATACAGAAAGGCTGAACCATGAGAATCGGCGTCTATTCGGATTCGCTGCCGCATCTCGACCGCCGCGCGATGTTCCAATGGTGCGCCGAGCGCGGGTTGAACGACATCGAGATCGGCGTCGGTGCCTGGGGTCCCTGGCCGCGCCCGCATCTCGACATCAAGACCGTCGGCACACAGAAGGAGCGCGACACCATCGCCGGCGAGATGCGCGAGTTCGGCATCCGCTTCTCCGCCATCAATGCCGCCGGCAACCTGCTGCATCCCGATTCCGCCAAGCGCGCCGACGCCCAGGCCCGCTTCGAGGCGGCGGTCGATCTCGCGGTCCATTTCAAGGTCGATCGCGTCATCACCATGAGCGGCTGCCCGGCCGGCAAGGGCGGTGGTGCCTTGAGCATCTTCCCCTGCTGGGCAACCTCGGCCGACGACGAGCGGATCTTTCAATGGCAGATGGAGAACGAGGTCGGCCCCTGGTGGCGCCGGACCTCGACCTGGCTCGCGCGCACCGCGCCCAAGGTCATGGTCTGCCTGGAGATGCATCCCGGCGTCACCATCTTCAATGCCGCCGGCTTCGGCGAGCTCACCAAGTATGTCGACCGCAACGTCGGCCTCAACCTCGATCCCTCGCATTTCTGGTGGCAGGGCATCGACCCCGTGAGCGTGGTGGAGGAATGGGGCGACCGCATCGGCCATGCCCATGGCAAGGACACCAAGCTCTACCCCGACCGCATCCGGAAACATGGCGTGCTGCATTTCGCGCCGCCCGATCCGGCCAAGGCGCCCTGGCATTTCGTCTCCTGCGGCGAAGGCCAGGACGACGCGACCTGGGTCCGTTTCCTCAAAGCCCTGCGCAAGGCCGGTTATGACGGCGTGATTTCGATCGAGCACGAGGACCCGCGGTATGACGGCGAGGAGGGGACCAGCCGCTCCGCCGCCGGCCTCACCCGCGCGTTGTCGCAGATGGCCGAAGCGGCATGACCACGCTGATGGACGTTGCCGAGCGGGCCGGCGTTTCGAAATCCACGGTTTCGAACGTCATCCGCGGCACCGCCATGGTGGCCGAGGAGACGCGGCTCCGGGTGCAACGCGCCATCGACGAGACCGGCTATCATCCGAACGCGATCGCCCGCTCGCTGAAGGCCCGCACCAGCTCGGCCATCGGCATCGTCGTGCCCGACCTCACCAACCCCTTCTACGCCCAGCTCGCCGTCGGGGTGGAGCGCGCGGCCAACGCGCTTGGCTACGCGGTCCTGACCGCCAACACCGAATGTCTGCCCGAGACCGAGGAGCAGGCGGCACGGGCCTGGATCGAGCGCCGGGTCGATGGCGTCATCATTGGCGGCATGTCCCTGGCCTCCACTCTGCCGAAGGTGCTGCTCGACCGCGACGTGCCGGTGGTCCTCGCCTCCTTGGGCGAGTTCGACGATCCGAGGCTCGGCGTCATCGACCATGACGACGCCGCCGCCATGGAGTCGATCGTCGCGCATCTCTACGACCTCGGCCATCGCCGCCTCGCCTTCGTCTCCGACCATCTGCGGGAACATGCCGGCGAGCGCCGCTTCCTGGGCTTCAAGTCGGCGTTGAGGAAGCGTCGGCTGGTGCCGATCGCGATCGACGATGGCGCCACCGCCGTGGTCGCGCACAACGACCTTCAAGCCATCGCCACCATGGACCGGCTGGAGCGCCGCGGCCTGAAGGTGCCCGACGACGTCTCGGTGGTCGGCTTCGACGACATCCCCCTGGCCGGCCACAGCCGCATCCAGCTCACCACGGTCCGCTCCGACGCGGTCGAGATGAGCCGCCGCGCCGTCGATCTCGTCATCCAGGCGGCGCGCGGCAACCGCCCGGTCAGCCACCGGGAATTCCTCGACGTGCAGCTGATCGTCCGCTCCACCACCGCGAGGCCAAGCAAATGACAAGGTCGGGCAAATGAGCGGCGTGCGCTACGAGGGCATCGAGAAGCGTTTCGAGGCTTTCACGGCGCTCCACGCCCTCAACCTCGACATTCCCGATCGCACCTTCCTGGCTTTGCTCGGCCCGTCCGGCTGCGGCAAGACCACGGCCTTGCGCATCCTCGCCGGCCTGGAAACTCCGACCGCCGGCAAGGTGATGATCGGCGACCGCGACGTGACAAGGCTGCAGCCGCGCGACCGCGACGTCGCCATGGTGTTCCAGTCCTATGCGCTCTACCCGCATATGACCATCGCCGACAACATCGGCTACCCGCTCTGGATCCGGAAGGTGGACGCCGGCACCCGCGCCAAGAAGATCGCCGAGGTGGCGCAAGCCCTCGAGATCGACCCGCTGCTCGATCGCCATCCCAGGCAGCTCTCCGGCGGCCAGCGCCAGCGCGTGGCGCTCGCGCGCGCCATCGTGCGCGACCCCGCCGCGTTTCTCATGGACGAGCCGCTCTCCAACCTCGATGCCCGGCTCCGCCTCTCCATGCGCGGCGAGATCAAGCGGCTCTGCCACCGGCTCGGTGCGACCACGATCTACGTCACCCACGACCAGGCCGAGGCGCTCACCATGGCGGACCTGGTCGCCGTCATGCGCCAGGGCGAGTTGCAGCAGCTGGCGCCGCCGACCGATGTCTACGAGCGTCCCGCCAACCGCTTCGTGGCTTTGTTCGTCGGCAATCCGCCGATGAACCTGCTGCAGGCCGAGGTGAGCGAGCAGGGCGTCCACGTCGCCGGCGCGACTTTGCCGATCGAATCCGCGCGCCTGCAGCAATGCCGCGCCGCCGGCATCACCGAGATCGGCATCCGCCCGGAGGATATCCGCCTCGCCGAGACCAGCCCGCTCCGCGGCGAGGTCTATGTCGTCGAGCCGATGGGCAACGAGACCCTGGTCGATGTCCGCTTCGGCGAGCAGCGCCTGACCATGCGCGCGCCCAAGGGCTTCACTGCCGCGATCGGCTCGCCGCTCGGCGTCGCCTTCGACGCTGAGGACTGCTGTTTCTTTGATTCCACGGGTTCAACCAAGGTGCATCGCGCACGAAACAAGGGAGGGCAACAATGACCGGCATGAAGAAGAACCGCGGCATGACTCGCCGCAAGGTCCTGCAGAGCGGCGCCCGCCTCGCGGTCGGGGCAGGCCTGATGACCTCGATCGTGAAGACGACCCCGGCCCGCGCCGCCGGAGGCAAGGTGATCATCGGCGCCTTCGCCGATGGCGGCCTGACGCCGTTCAAGGAGAAGATCATCCCGCTCGCCAAGGAGCAGGGCGGCTTCGACATCCAGTTCCTGGAGGACGAATACGGCGTCACCTTGGAAAAGTGGTTCGCCGACGCGCAGAACAGCGCCGGCCAGTATGACCTCTACCTGCTGGACGATCCCTGGGTGCCGCAGTTTGGCGCCGCCGACGTGCTGGAAGACCTTGGCGCCGGCGGCATCGACGGCGGCGACAAGGACTGGATCGGCTCCATGATCGACATGGGCTTCTGGCCACCGCGCGCCGGGCCCCGGGTGAAGGGATTCGAAAGCGCCGAGCCGAAGCTGATCACCGTGCCCTTCGTCGGCGATCTGCAGACGCTCACCTATCGCAACGACGTCTACGGCTCCGCGCCCGCGACCTGGGACGAGCTGATCGCCAAGGGCAAGGAAGGTGTGGCCGCCGGCAAGATCAAGTTCCCGGTGGTGTTCCGCGGCGTCAGCGGCAACCCGATCGTCACCTCCTGGTATCCGGTTTTCCTCTCCTTCGGCGGCGAGTTCTTCGACGACAAGTGGAACCCGACCTTCAACTCGGAGGCGGGGCGCGCCTCGGCCGACTTCTTCGTCACCACGATGAAGGCGAATACCGCGGCCGGCGTGGTCGAGTTCGACAGCGACCAGGAAGGCGCGGCGATCCTCGGCGGCGATGCCGGCGCGATCATCCAGTATTCCGGCAACGCGCTCAAAGCCGACGACGCGAAGCAGACCAAGGTGCCCGGCAAGCTCGACTTCGGCGTGGTTCCGAAGCAGGTGAAGGCCATCTCGCAGATGGGCATCTTCATCGCCGGCGTGCCGAAGTCGGCGCCGAACAAGGCCAACGCGATCGAGTTCCTGAAATGGTACACGTCCGCGGATGCTCAGAAGGCGCTTGCCACCGCGGGCTCGATCCCGGTGAAGCGCAGCGGCTTCGCGGCCGAGAAGCCGGGCAACCGGCTGATCCCGGTCGCGTTGCAGCAGCTCGACGCCGGCTGCCTGCCGCGGCCCCGCACGCCGGACTGGGCCAAGGTCGAGGAACTCCTCGGCATCCAGCTCAACAAGGCGCTGCAGGCCGGCTCCGGCGGCGGCGACGCCTTGAACACCGCCGCGGAACAGGTGAAGGACTACCTGACCCAGGCCGGCTACTACAAGTAAGCGCGTCACAGTGACCGACACGGTCAAGCGCGGAACGACGTTGCGCCGCCGGGAACGGCTGCAGGGGGCAGGGCTCGATCTCGCGCTGCCCTACCTGCTGCTCGCCCCGGCGGTGCTGATTGTGCTGGCCGTCCTGGTCTATCCGCTCTGGGACGGCTTGCGCGCCAGCCTGATGTTCTACCGCTACGGCAAGCCGATCGACTTCGTCGGCCTGGACAACTACATCCAGCTCTGGACCGACCCGCAATTCCTGAACTCGCTCTGGGTCACGGTCCGCTTCGTCTTCTTCGCGGTGGCGATCGAGACCGTCCTCGGCCTTGCGCTCGCGCTGTTCTGCCTGCGCGAGTTCTACGGCATCCGACTCCTCAGGACGATCCTGATCATCCCGATGGTGATCACGCCGGTGGTGGTCGCGATCGTGTTCCGCCTGATCTATGCCAGCGACGCCGGCATGCTGACCGCCTTCTCCGAGGCGATGGGCGGCGGCCAGATCCAGATCCTCGGCGACCCGATGCGGGCCTTCATCGGCCTGGTCGCCCTCGATGTCTGGGAATGGACGCCGCTGATGTTCCTGATCCTG
>JAYSFH010000137.1:0-8590 GCA_041913405.1 Dongia sp.
ACGCTCCTGACCATGGTCGAGGTCGACGGCAACGACCCCGCTTTCCAGGATCCGACCAAGTTCGTCGGCCCGGTCTACGACAAGCCCGAAGCCGACCGGATCAAGGCGGAGAAGAATTGGGTGTTCAAGCAGGACGGCCAGAAATGGCGCCGGGTCGTGCCCTCGCCCCTGCCGAAGCGCATCTTCGAGATCCGGCCAATCCGCTGGCTGCTGGAGCAAGGGACCGTCGTCACCTGCGCCGGCGGCGGCGGCATCCCGACCATGTACCAGCAGGGCGCCGAGCGCCTGCTGGTCGGCGTCGAGGCGGTGATCGACAAGGACCTCTGCTCGGAGCTGCTGGCCCGCGATCTCGAGGCCGACCTCCTGGTCATGGCGACCGATGCCGATGCGGTCTTCACCGGCTGGGGAACGCCCGAGGCCAAGGCCATCCACCAGGCGAGTCCCGCTTCACTCGCGCAGTACAAGTTCCCGGCCGGCTCGATGGGGCCGAAGGTCGATGCCGCCTGCGCCTTCGCGCAGCGGACCGGCAAGACCGCGGCAATCGGCGCCCTCGCCGACATCGAAGGGATCGTCCGCGGCGAGAAGGGCACCCTTATCAGCACGGGTTTTGAGAAGCTGACCTTCCACTGAGCGCAGCGCCCCGCCGATTGGCCCATGGTCCAATTGCGACGCTTTCGAGCCCTGCCGTAGCGTCCGCAGAATGTCCCGCCGTCCGATCGCCGGTTGCCTTGCCTTGATATCCGCTGCGGGCCTGACCTGCGGCGTGGCTCTCGCACAATCCGATTCGACGCTGGCGCCGCCGGTGCCGATGACCCTGGACGCCGTCGAGCAGTTCCTCACCGATGCCGGCCTCAAGGCTTGCGAGACCAGCGAGATCGATCCCTTCGTGTCCCACTTCCAGGGCGCCGTGCGTTCGATGAGCGTCGGGGTCGCGGTCGATTGCGCGGATTATGACCCCAAGGACCCGACCGTGGTCAATGTCCACCAGTTCGACGACCTGCAGGCCCGCGACGCATTGGTGGCGAGCTTGCGCGACCTCCGGTTCCGGGCGCTCCGCGCCTACGGCAGCGTCTGGGTGGTCGATTACTACGTCGTGGTGCTGCTGGGACCGCGGCGCGACGAGGTTCAAGCCTTGCTGCAGGCGGAGTATCGCCGCCGCCACAAGAAATGAGCGCGAGGGGAATCGCATGAGCAAGCCGCGCGTCATGGGGTTCTGGAGCTGCGTCGCCCTGGTCATGGGCAACATGATCGGCTCGGGCATCTTCCTGATGCCTTCGCTGATGGCCGGCTACGGCGTGATCAGCATCTGGGGCTGGGTGATCTCGGGCTGCGGTGCCCTGCTGCTCGCCCTGGTATTCGCCAACCTGGCCCGCAGCGTCGGCGGCGAGGGCGGCCCCTATGCCTATACCCGCGAGGCCTATGGCGATTTCGCCGCCTATCTCTGCGCCTGGTGCTACTGGAAGACCGCCTGGATCGGCAACGCCGCCATCGCGGTGACGGTGATCGGCTACCTCGCGGTGTTCTTCCCGGCGCTCGCCAACCCGGTCGCCGGCGCGCTGACGGCGATCGGCTTCCTCTGGGTCATGACGGTGGTCAACCTGCGCGGCGTGAAGCTGTTCAGCCTGTTGCAGAACATCTTCACCATCCTGAAGCTGATCCCGCTGGTGCTGATCGGCGTCGCCGGCTGGTTCTTCTTCGACTTCGACAACGTCGCCCGGCCGGTGCTCGGCCGCAGCATTCCCGAGACCTCGCTGCTGGCGGCGATCTCCAGCGTGACCGCACTCACCATGTGGTCCTTCCTCGGCCTCGAATCGGCCACCGTGCCGGCCGACGGCGTGCTGAATCCGAAGAAGACAATTCCGCGCGCGACCCTGTTCGGCACCTTCGCGGCCGGCATCGTCTACTTCACCTCGGTGACGGTCGTCCTCGGCATGCTGCCGGCGCGCGACCTCATTGCTTCCACCGCGCCGTTTGCCGATGCCGCGCGCATCATCATCGGCGACAGCGCCTATTACCTGATCGCGGCCGGCGCCATCATCGCGGCGATCGGCGCGCTCAACGGCTGGATCCTGCTGCAGGGGCAGATCCCGATGGCCGCCGCCCGCGACGGCCTGCTGCCGGAGGCGCTGGCCAAGCTGAACCGCCAGGGCGTGCCGGGCAACGCGCTGGTCACATCGAGCGTCCTGGTCTCGGTGCTGATCGCCATGAACTTCCGCGGCGGCCTGGTGGATGCCTTCCAGGTCATCGTGCTGGTCGGCACCATGACCACCCTGGTGCCCTACGCCTTCTGCGCCACCGCGCTGCTGCAGCTGATGGTCGATCGCCGGACCATCTTCCCGGCCCGGGTCGTGTTCTCGGCAGTGGCGGCGCTGCTCGCCTTCGCCTTCTCGCTCTGGGCGCTCTACGGCTCGGGCCAGCATGCCGTCTTCTGGGGCTTCCTGGTTATGATGTCCGGGCTGCCGCTCTACACTTGGCGGAAATGGCGCGAGAAGGCGACGGCCGCCAAGGCGTCGGCCGCCGTGCCGGCCGACTGAGCCCTATTTCAGGCTTTCGAGTTCGGCGACCTGGGCCTGTCGCTTGGCGGCACCCTTGCGGTGATCGGACGCCAGGAAGGTGTAGAGCGACGGCAGCACGAACAGGGTGAAGAGCGTGCCGATCGCCAGCCCGCAGACGATCACGATGCCGATCGCAAAGCGGCTGGCGGCACCCGCGCCGGTCGCGTTCAACAGCGGAACCAAGCCGGCGATCATCGCCGCGGTGGTCATCAAGATCGGCCGGAGGCGCAGGGTCGCGGCCTCCAGCACCGCCGTGCGCCGGTCCACGCCCTCCTTCTCCTGCCGCTCCTTCGCCACTTCGCAAATCAGGATGCCGTGCTTGGTAATCAGGCCCACCAGGGTGATCAGGCCGACCTGGCTGTAGATGTTGAGGCTCATCAGGCCGCCGGCCAGCGGCAGCAGCGCGCCGGTGATGGCGAGCGGCACCGAGACCATGATCACCAGGGGATCGCGCCAGCTCTCGAACTGGGCCGAGAGCACCAGGAAGATCACCACGATGGCCAAGGCGAAGGTCACCATCAGGCTGGCGCCTTCCTTCACGAACTGCCGCGATTCGCCCTTGTATTCGATGCCCATGCCGCGCGGCATGACTTCGCGGGCGGTTTGCTCCAGGAACTGGACGGCGTCGCCCATGGTGACGTTGGCCGCGAGCGTCGCGCTCAAGGTCGCGGAGTTGAGCTGGTTCATCTGGGTGAGCGCGATCGGCCGCACCTCGGTCTTCACGTCGACCAGGTTGGAGAGCGGGATCGGGAAGCCGTCACTGGCGATCACGTAGTAGCGGGTCAGCGCCTCGGGTGTCAGCCGATCGACCCGCGGCGTCTGCGGGATCACCTTATACGAGCGGCCCTGCACGCTCATCCGGTTGACATAGCCGTTGGAGACCATGGTGAGCCAGGTGGTGCCGAGATCGGCCATGCTGATGCCGTAAGCGCCGGCCTTGTCGCGATCGACCCGCACGACCGCGGTCGGGTTCTCGAACTTGAGATCGACATCGGTGAAGGTGAAGAGGCCGCTGGCCTTCGCCTTCTCCTCGACGCCCTGCATGACCTGGGCGAGCACCTTGTAGTCGTCGGTGGTGCTCAAGACGAACTGCATCGGCAGGCCGCCGCCGGATCCCGGCAAGGGCGGCAGCGAGAAGGCGCTGGCCTTGAGGCCGACCACATGGGTGAGGTCGCCGCGGGCGAAGCGCAGGGATTCGTCGAAGCTGGCCTGGCGCTCATCCCAGGGCTTCATCACCGCGATGCCGGTGCCCTGGCGCAGGGTCGGCGTGCCGCCAAGGGTGAACCAGCTGCCGACATCGGGGATGCGCGAAAGCGAGTCGCTGACCTTGTCGTGGTAGAACTCCTGGTAGTCGGCGTTGACGCCGGCCGGCGAGAAGGTCTGCACCACGATGGCACCCTGGTCCTCGCCGGGCGCCAGCTCGGAACGGATCATGCTGAACAGCGGATAGAGCGCGACGAAGACCAGGGCCGCGAAGATCATCACCACGATCCGGGCCTTCAGCGCCCGGTCGAGCAGCCGGTGATAGCCCCGATCCAGCTTCTCCAGATTGTGCTCGATGAAATGCTGCACCTTGCCGGGCTTGCCGGATTTCAGCACCATCGCGCACATCACCGGCGAGAGCGTCAATGCCACGAAGCCGGAGATGAAGACAGAGCCCGCCAGGGTCAGGGCGAACTCACTGAACAGCGCGCCGGAAATGCCCGGGGTAAAGGCGATCGGCGCGTAGACCGCCGCCAGGGTGATGGTCATCGAGATCACCGGGACGGCGATCTCCCGGGTCCCGGCGATCGCCGCCAGAAAGGCGGACTTCCCGAGCTTCATGTGCCGGTCGATGTTTTCCAGCACGACGATGGCGTCGTCCACCACCAGGCCGATCGCCAGCACGATCGCCAGCAGGGTCAGGAGGTTGATGCTGAAGCCGAGTGCCGCCAGGAAGATCGCGACGCCGACGATCGAGAGCGGCAGCGCGACGATCGGCACGATGATGGCGCGCAGCGAGCCGATGAACAGGAAGATCACCACGGTGACGATCACCGCCGCCCCGATGATCGTGTGCTCGACCTCCTCGATCGATTTCTCGATGAAGATCGAGGTGTCATAGGCCACGGCGAGCTTCATGCCGGCCGGCAGATTGCGCTCGAGATCCGGCAGCAGGGCCTTCAAGCCATGGGCCACGTCGAGCGGGTTGGCTTCCGGGGTCGGGTCGATGCCGATGATCAGCGCCGGCTTGCCCTGCAGCTTCACCACCATATCGGAAACCTCGGCGCCGAGGTCGACGCTGGCGACGTCGCGCAGGCGCACGATGCCCTTCTCGCCCGAGGCGACGATAATGGCGCCATAGTCCTCCGGCACTTCGAGGCCGGTCTTGGCGTCGATGTCGAAGCTGCTGTACTCGCCGCGGATCTGGCCGGCCGTGGTCTGGTAGTTGTTGTTGGCGATCGCGTCGCGCACCTGCTTGGCGGTGATGCCGTAGACCGCGAGCTTCCGGGGGTCGAGCCAGACCCGCATGGCAAAGTCGCGCTCGCCGTAATACTTGATCTTGCTGACTCCCTGGACGGTCGAGAATTTCGGCTGGATCACGCGCTTGGCATAGTCGGTGATCTGCGCGGCACTCATCGCGTCGCTGGAGACGGTGAAGTAGATCAGCTGCGTGATGTCGCCCTGGCTGATGTCGAGCTTCGGATCCTCGATCTCCTTCGGCAGGTCGGCGCGCACCGCCTGGATCTTCGCCAGGATGTTGGCCTGGGCCAGCGAGGACGAGTAGTTCAAGCGCATGTAGACGGTAATCACCGAGGTGCCGGAGCGGCTCTCCGAGGTGAGGTAATCGACGCCGTCGGCGGCGGCGATCTGCTCCTGCAGCGGCTGGGTGACGAAACCCTGGACCAGATCGGCCGAGGCGCCGGTATAGACCGTCGTCACCGTGACCACGGTGAACTGCATCTTGGGGAACTGCCGGATCTGCAGCGAGGCGGCGGCGGCGAGGCCGGCCACCACCAGCAGCAGGTTCAGGGTCAGGGCCAGGATCGGCTTGCGGATGAAGGGATCGGTGAACACGCGGGCACAGCCTTTCGGACGGTTGGCGTTCGGACGATTGGCTTTCGGGCTATTGGGCCGGAATCTCCGTCATCTCGGGCAGCGCCTGACCTTCGACCACCTTGACATGCGAGCCGTTGGAGAGCTTGAGCTGGCCGGCGACCACCACGAGATCGCCCGCCTTCAAGCCTTTCTCGATAACCACCGCGTTGTTGCGGGTGGCACCGGTCTGGACCATCACCTGCTTGACCGTGCTGCTGGCCTGGTCGACGACGTAGACGGATTCGCCGTAGAGGTTGAAGGCGACTGCGCTGGCCGGCACCACGACTTTCTTGGAATGCTCCGGCAGCAGCACGTCGAGGCTGCCATACATGCCCGGCAGCAGCTTCTCTTCCGCGTTCGGAATCTCCGCCTGGATCGGGATGATGCCGCTCTGGTACTTGACCGAGGGCTCGATGGTGGAGACCCGGCCCTTGAAGACCTCGCCCGGATAGGAGTCGAACCTCGCCTCGATCGGCTGGTCGAGCTTGATCCGGCCATAGTCCTTCTGCGCCACCAGGAAGCGGAAGCGCATGACCGAGAGATCCTGAAGGTTGGCGATCTGGTCGCCGGGCTGCAGGTACTGGCCGAGATTGACCCGGCGGATGCCGAGCACGCCGCTGAACGGCGCCTTCAAGGTGCGGCGCGTGATGGTGGCCTTCAGCGATCCCGATTCGGCGACCAGGGTGTCGTAGCGCGACTGCGCTTCATCGACGTCGCTCTGGCCCACCGCGCCGGACTTCAACAGCTGGCGCTTGCGGTCGAGGTCGGTCTTGGCGGCGGGGATCTGCGCCTGGTTGGCCTTGAGGTCGGCTTCTTCCTTGGTGGTGTCGAGGCGCACCAGGGGCTGGCCCGCCTCGACCTTGGTGCCGGAATCGAACAGGATCTCGACCACGTTGCCGGATTCCGAGCCGCTGATATCGACGCCCTGCAGCGCTTCCGCCACACCGATCGAGCTGATCTTCTCCTGCCAGTCGAGTTCCTGCGCAGGCGCTGCGGCAACGTCGATGGCGGGCGCGGCGGGTGCGGCGGCCGGATCCTCGGCCGCGAGCGGGCGCGCGCCGCAGATCAGGCCCGCGACCAGGAGCGTCATTACCACTCGATTTTTCATGCTCGACCCACCCTCGCTGTCCTCGGCATTGGACGGGAGCGGTCGCCAAGGTCGCAATTGCCCTTTGGTCCAATCGCTTGATTCGCTTGGAGAAGAAGCGCTCTTGGCCTATCGCATCACGTAGCTACGGCTGCTCATGCAGGCGGCGAAGGACTGGTTGTACTTCTGCAGGTCCGCCTGATAGGCGTTGTAGGCCTGCTGATTGGCCTGCGCTTCCTGCCGGCGCTGGCGGTTCTTTCGCATCACACCCGCCGTTCCGCCGACCGCGGCGCCGATCGCGGCGCCCTTGCCGGCATCACCCGCAATGGCACCGCCGACTGCGCCCAATGCAGCACCGCGCGCGGCGCCGCCCAGCGCACCGGGACCCGAGGTGCCGCCGGAATAGTATTCGGGCGGCGTGGTGTAGGGCGAAACGCCGGTCGCCTGGGTTGCGATGTTGCGGCAGTCGGCTTCGTCCTGGGCCTGCTGCTCCATCGACTGACCGGCGCCGGGATAGGCGATCGGCGCCTGCTGCGCGAAGGCGAGCCCGGCACTGCCCAGCAAAGCCGCGAGCGCGGTGCCGAAGATGAGGGTTCGCTGCATCGTCACGCTACTGCGCCGCCAGCTTGTAGGTGAGGCTCGGCCAGACGATGATGCCGGCCGCAACGCCGTTGATGATGTTGCCGCCGCCCGCCGCCATGTCATCGACGCTGCTCCGGATGGTCACGGGCCCGCCGCCAGTGATGCCCTTGAAGCGCTCGGTGCCGCCGGTGAAGGTGAAGTCGCCGTTGCAGCCCACCATGCGGACGCCGTTGCATTCGAAATCCGCATAGAGGCGCGCACTGTCCTTGGTGGTGATGGTGCAACGGCCCTTGGCCTTCTCCTTGCCGTCCACCGTGTTCACATCGACCACGGTCGGGCAGATCATGTATCCGGCGTCCATCGGACCTTGGGCGCCATCGACATAGACGATTCCCGTGAAGGAACCGACGAAGGTCATCCGGTTCTCGCCGGTGTCGAAGATCTGTCCGCGCGCGTTCCAGGCGGAGAAGGCCCTGATCGGCGCCTCATCCTCGGCGCTTGCGCTTGCTGCCGGCAACAAGAGCGTCGCCAGCGCGGTCAGGACAGTCACGAGAGATTTTCCCATCGCGGAACTCCGGTTAAGCGAGGTCGATGTAGATCGCGTCGCCGCCAAGCGACAGCGCCAGACCTTCGCGTTTTGCCTTGAGCGACATCGCCACGCCCTCGACGTTGCTGAGCCAGAGCTCGCCAGTGCTGCGGTCGCCCACCGCGATGCCGTAGCGACCTTGCGCATAGGCACCGGAGAACTGGTCGAGGCTCTTCAGGTTGTAGACGGTTCCGGTCGCCTCGATCTTCGAGAAACCGAAGCCGCCGATGCCCAAGCCGCCGATGGTGAAGGGATAGGTCTTGCCGCCGAAATTCAGCTTGCCGCCGCCGAGATTGGCGCTGCCCATGAAGGCGATCTGGGTCTGCGAGATCTGCACGGTGCCGGACTTGACGAAGTTGTCCGCAACGGCCGGTGCCGCCAGCAGCAAGGCCGGCGCCGCCGCAGCGCGCATCAGGAAGCCGCGGCGCGGCCACATCATCCCGGATCGAAACTTGCTGCGGCTCTCGTCCATGATGTCCCGATCGTCCCCGACTGCGTCAGCGGCCCGGGTGGCAAATGAGGGGGAAGATGCCACCCGGTTTGCTGCTCCGGTATGGGGCCGGACACGGGGTCCATCCTGTGCCCGGCGCGTGAACGATAGGAATGGCGATCCGCGGCGCACAGATGGACCTTGGTCCCATGCGGGTTCGACGCTGCGTGAGATCAGATCCGGTGCGCCGGCCGGCCGGCAATGGCGCGTTC
>JAYSFH010000138.1:0-8528 GCA_041913405.1 Dongia sp.
ACGACAACCTCTCGGGCGACGCCGGCAACGACAAGCTGCTGGGCGGCGACGGCAACGACATCCTGAATGGCGGCGCCAACAACGATTATCTCGACGGCGGCATCGGCAACGACACGATGAACGGCGGCGACAACGACGACATGTTCATCCATGGCGCCGGCGCCGACAAGATGGACGGCGGCAACGGCATCGACACCGTGGACTATTCCGCCGCCGATACCGGCGTGTTCGTGAACATGAAGGGCAATGTCTACGGCGGTGCGGCCGCAGGCGACAGCATCTCCAACATGGAGAACGTGATCGGCACCAAGTTCGGCGACTACATCGAAGGCACCTCCGCCAACAACAAGATCATCGGCGGCGAAGGCAACGACAGCCTCTACGGCAACGGCGGCCAGGACTTCCTCGATGGCGGCGACGGCAACGACTACATCTACGCCTCGGGCAACACCGGCGGCTCCACGATCCTGGGCGGCAAGGGCGACGACACGCTCATGGGCAGCCAGGGCGCCGACAAGATCGACGGCGGCGAAGGCAACGACTTCATCAATGCCGGCACCGGTTCGGACACCATCACCGGCGGCGCCGGGTCGGACAAGTTCGAGTGGATGATCGACGCCCCGCTGCATGGCAACGACGTGATCACCGACTTCGACCCGCTGCAGGACGCGCTGAACTTCTACGATCCGTACGGCGGCAGCAAGGTGGACCTCTTCGTCGGCAGCAGCGCCGATGGCGACGTCCTGTTCAGCTGGAACGGCGGCAGCGTCGAGCTGAACGGCATCCAGAACCAGGGTTGGAGCAACGTCCAGGACCTGCAGAATGCCGGCATTGACGTGACTTACAGCCAGATCGTCTAACAAGGAACGTCATGCCCGGGCTTGACCCGGGCATCTCGTGCCGATCGGCGAAAGATCGCCGGGTCACGCCCGGCGAAGACGTGAAGGAAAGACCGAGAAGCCCCGGCCGAGCGATCGGCCGGGGTTTTCGACATTGCGTTGGTGACGGCCGTCACCGGGGTTCGGTGACCGTCGTCACCAACCGCCTGAAGGTCTCGGGCGACCCATTGTCAAGCGCGACATGACGCGCATCTAGGAGACCCGGATGTCGATCCTCACCCCGATCCAGCTCGAGAGCAAAATGCTGAGCTTCGCCGATATCTTCACCGATGGCTGTGATGTGAAGTTTGTGCAGGGCGCGAGCTGCAACGTCCGCGCCGCTCTGCCGGACGGCAGCCTGGTCGATCTCACGGACACCTATCGCGGCCGGCTGAAGCCGAGCGATTTCCACTTCGAATACGGCCAGGAAGATTGCCCGGAAGCCCAGCACAAGTTCTGCGCTCCGAAGCCGGTCTGGGCCTGAGTTTCGCAGTCACCCTGCTTCGCCTTTTCCTCCCCAAACTGACCTCCCCCGTGAAACGGGGGAGGTTTTTTCTTTTGGGGCTCAACGTTCTTCACCCTGTCGGTCGAACACCACTCGGCCGGCCAGAAGTGTGAGATCGGCCTCGACGTCCTTGAGGTCGGCCACGCCGGCCTGGAAGGGATCGCGGTTCAGCACCGCGATGTCGGCCACCCTGCCGGGCTCCAGCACACCGAGGCGGTCGTCGACGCCGCAGGCATAGGCGCCGTTCTCGGTGTAAGCCGAGAGCGCCTCGGCCAGGGTCAGCCGCTCCTCGGCACCCAGCACCGCGCCGCCCAGCGTGGTGCGAGAGAGCGCGGCGTAGAGGTTGACGAAGGGATTGACGTCGCTGACCGGCGTGTCGCTGCTCATCGCCGGCTTCAAGCCTCGTCGCTGCCAGCGCGCCATGGGATAGCAGCCGGCCGAGCGCTGCTCGCCCAGCACATTGAGGTAGGTGTCGCCGAAATCGCGCAGGAAGACCGGCTGCGGCGCGGGGATGAGGCCGAGGCGTTGCATCTCGCCCATCTGCCGCTCGTCAATGAAGCCGCAATGCTCGATGCGATGGCGGCGGTGGCTGCAGGTGCCGTCCGAGCAGGCCTTGTCGAAGGCGCGGATGGTCTGGTCGATGGCGGCGTCGCCGATCGCATGCACCGCCACCTGGTACCCGCGGTGATGGTAATGGCCCACCATCTCGTCGAGCTCGCGGTCGCTGAACACCAGCACACCGAGGTCGCCGTTGGTGTAGGGCTTCGACATCGCCGCGGTGCAGCCGCCGGCGCTGCCGTCGGTGAAGAACTTCACCGGCCCGACCCGCAGCATCCCGCTGCCCTTGCCCGTGACGTAGCCCTTGGCGAAGGCCTCCTCGGCGATCCCGGTGGCGAGGCCGCCGCCGGACATTGCCATGGTCATGCGCACCGGCAGGCGCCCAGCCCGCTCGGCCGCCTCGTAGGCCGCGACGTCGTTCCAGCCACCATACATGCCGACGCAGGCATCCATCACCGAGCCGATGCCGTAGGAGAGACAGCGCTGGCCGGCCAACTCGATCGCCTCCACCAGCTCGTCGACCTTGGGCTCCGGCAAGGCCTCGTGCATCGCCTCCTGCGCGCGCTCCTGCAGCAGGCCGGTGGGTTCGCCGTTCTCGCGCAGGATGACGCCGCCCGGCGGGTTCGGCGTGTCGCGCGTTATGCCCGCCAGCTTCAATGCCGCCGAGTTGGCGACACCCATATGGCCGCAGCAGCGGACCAGCCAGACCGGGTGATCGGGTGAGACTTTGTCGAGGTCCCAGCGCGTTGGATGGCGCTTATCAACCGTGCGGTCGTGATCGTAGCCGTTGCCGGTGATCCAGGTGCCGGGCGGCAGGCTCTGCGCCCGCACGCCGACCTGCTGAACGATGTCGGCGACACTCGAGACCGCACCGGGCGAAAGATCGAGGCTCTTGGCGCGCCGGCCCAGCGACATGAGGTGCATATGCGCATCATGGAAGGCGGGGATGGCGAGGCGCCCGCGCAAATCGATGCGCCGCGTCCGGGGCCCGGCCAGCATCTCCACATCGCCCAGCCGCCCCGCCGCGAGCACCTTGCCGTCTCGCAGCGCCAGCGCCTCCGCGGTGCCCTGCGCCAGGCCGCACCAGATCGGGCCGCCCGACAGGATGGTGTCTGCCTTGCCGTCGATCCGGGTCATGCCATCGATAGGGACATTATTGTTCAGCTGAAGCCGGCGGCCTCACGCGAGGCGGCGGCCTTCGGCTCTTCCGCCTCGATCGGCACGCCGGGCAGCAGCTTGGAGGTGCGGATCGCCAGGGCCGATTTGACGTGGCTGACGTTGGGCGCCGGCGTCAGATGCGTGGTCAGGAACTTCTGATAGGCGTCCCAGTCATGGGCGACGATCTTCAGCAGGAAGTCGGTCTCGCCCGCCAGCATGTGGCATTCCCGGACCATCGGCCAGGACCCGACCAGGGCCTCGAAGGCCTTGAGGTCGGTCTCGGCCTGGCTGTTGAGGCCGACATGGGCGAAGACCGTCACGCCGAAGCCCAGGGCCTCGGCGTTGACTTCGGCATGGTAGCCCTTCAGGTATCCGCCTTCTTCCAGCGCCCGCACCCGCCGGAGGCAGGGCGGGGCGGAGATCCCGGCCCGTGCGGCCAGATCCACATTGGTCATCCGCCCGTCCGCCTGCAGGTCGGCGAGGATGCGGAGATCGATCTTGTCCAGTTTGGCCCGGCGCATGAAATCTTCCACCAGCAAAGCGTAAATTTGGGAAATTATATTACGAGAAATTTCCTTTCGCAAATGATGTGAGCCGCGTCTCTATCGGTGTTCGGGGAAGCCAAGTAAGATCGGATTTCGTCGGTTTTCCCGCTGTCACCGGTTGCTCAGGAAGGGCGACGGGCTTTCGCCATGATCGGTTCCGCCGCCACCACGACCCTGCCTTCGCTCGAAGAGCTGCGCGCCGCGTTTGCCCGGGAGCGGGAGGCTCGGCTCGAGGCCGAACGGCTGCTTGCCCAGAGCGAGGAGGCGTTCAGCCTGGCCAAGATCGAGCGCGAGGAGCTCTCCAGGGGCAAGCACGACTTGCTCCGCAACATGGGCCACGAGCTCCGCACGCCCCTGAATGCGATCATCGGTTTCTCCTCGCTGCTGCTCTCGCGGCTGAACGGCCGCCTGGCGCCGGAGGATTTCGACTACCTGCAGATCACCCACGACAACGCCAACGACCTGATGCACATCGTCAATCAGGCGCTGGAGATGACCCGCCTGCAGTCCGGCTCCTACACGATCGAGAAGGACAATGTGCAGGTCGAGCCGATCATCGAATCCTGCCTCGCCATGCGCCAGCAGCAATTCGCCGATGCCGAGATCGTGCCGATCGTCGAGATCGCGCCCGACCTGCCGGAAGTCATTGCCGATCGCACTGCGCTGGCGAAATGCCTGCTCGCCATTATCGACAATGCGATCAAGTTCTCCGATGGCGCGCCGCAGATCCTGGTCTCGGCCGACCGCGTCGACCAGGAGGTCGTGGTCATGGTCGCCGATCGCGGCATAGGCATTCCCGAGGCGGATATCGACCGGGTGACCGAGCCCTTCTTCCAGGTCGACAACACGCTCAGCAAGGACAAGAGCGGCGCCGGCCTCGGCCTCGCGATCACCCGCTCTCTGCTGGAGCGCCAGGACGCGCGGCTCCGAATCATGAGCCATCTCGGCCACGGCACCACGGTGCATGTCCGGCTGAAGCTCGCTTAGGCGTAAGCCCCGGATCAGGCTGGAATTTCGCGGGATTCCGTCGCTTTTCGGGAAGTGTGACCGGCTTGCCTTGAGTAAGCTCCGCCGGACACTTATCTTAACGCAACGGGATTCGGCCCGACTCGCGAAGGCTCCAGACATGGCGGAAATCAGGACTAAGGCGCTCATCATCGGCTCGGGCCCGGCGGGCTATACCGCGGCCATCTACACCGCGCGCGCCAACCTGAAACCGGTCCTGGTCCAGGGCATCCAGCCGGGCGGCCAGATGACCATTACCACCGATGTGGAAAACTATCCGGGCTTCGCCGACGTGATCCAGGGCCCCTGGCTCATGGAGCAGATGCAGAAGCAGGCCGAGCATGTCGGCACCCGGCTGATGTTCGACACCATCATCGAGGTCGATCTTTCGCGCCGGCCGTTCCGCGCCGTCGGCGATTCCGGCGACATCTATTACGGCGACACGCTGATTATCGCGACGGGCGCTCAAGCCAAGTGGCTGGGCCTGCCCTCGGAGCAGAAGTTCCGCGGCTTCGGCGTCTCGGCTTGCGCGACCTGCGACGGCTTCTTCTTCCGCGAGAAGGAAGTCGTCATCGTCGGCGGCGGCAACACCGCGGTCGAGGAGGCGATCTACCTCACCAACCACGCGACCAAGGTGACCTTGGTGCATCGCCGCGACCATCTGCGGGCCGAGAAGATCATGCAGGAGCGCCTGTTCCGCAATCCGAAGATCAAGGTGGTCTGGGACAGCGCGGTCGAGGAAGTCCTGGGCAGCGGCGAGCCGGCGGGTGTGACCGGCGTCCGGATCAAGAACTTGAAGACCGGCGCCACCACCGACATTCCGGCCGACGGCTTCTTCGTGGCGATCGGCCACACGCCTTCGACCGAGCTCTTCAAGGGGAAGCTCCCGCTCGATGCGGAAGGCTATCTGCTGACCAAGCCGGACAGCACCGCGACCGAGATTCCCGGTGTCTTCGCCGCCGGCGACGTGAAGGACAAGGTGTTCCGCCAAGCCGTGACTGCCGCCGGCATGGGGTGCATGGCCGCTTTGGAAGCCGAGCGCTTCCTGGCCGCGCATGAGCACGAGGAAGCACGCGCGGCCGAATAGCAGCGAAAGCCACAACCGTGCGCTTCGCGCTGAATGTCAGGGGGTCAGTCCATGATGGACTGG
This sequence comes from Dongia sp., assembly GCA_041913405.1. Lineage (GTDB taxonomy): Bacteria > Pseudomonadota > Alphaproteobacteria > Dongiales > Dongiaceae > Dongia. The sequence goes on from JAYSFH010000138.1 coordinate 5,800, forward strand.
GACAAGCTCAGGATCTTTCACGCCGTCGCTGAAGCCGGCAGTTTCACCCATGCGGGCGAGACGCTGAACCTCTCGCAATCCGCGGTCTCGCGCCAGATTTCCTCCCTCGAAGAAAGCCTCAACGTCGCGCTGTTCCATCGCCATGCCCGCGGCCTGATCCTGACCGAGCAGGGCGAGCTGCTCTATCGCACGGCGCACGAGGTCTTCTCCAAGCTGGCTATGGCCGAGGCGCAGCTCGGCGAGTCCAAGGACCGGCCGAAGGGTCAGCTCAAGGTAACGGCGACCCAGGCCTTCGGCTCGGCCTGGTTGACGCCGGGGCTGGTGGAGTTCGTCGAGCTCTATCCCGACGTCGAAGTGGATCTGCTGCTCGAGGATCGCGAACTCGATCTCTCGATGCGCGAGGCCGACGTTGCGATCCGCATGCAGCCGCCGCGACAGCCGGAACTGATCCAGCGGCACCTGCTGACCATGCACACATACGTATATGCATCACCAAGTTATCTTAAGCGGCATGGCATTCCCAAGACGCCGGAAGATCTCGACGGCCATCGCATCATCGTTTTCGGCGAGGACCAGCGGCCGCCGGTGCCGGAGATCGACTGGCTGATGCGCTCCGGCGTGCGCAAGGATCGCCCGCGCCGGCCGGTGTTGAAGGTGAACTCGGTCTACGCGATCCGCCGGGCGGTGCAGAGCGGCATGGGGCTCGCGAGCCTGCCGGAGTTCATGGCAACGGATTCGCAGAACCTGGTCCGGGTCTTGCCCGAGCTGCAGGGTCCCCGCATCGATGCCTATTTCGTCTATCCGGAAGAACTCCGGAACTCGAAACGCATCCAGGTCTTCCGCGATTTCCTCCTGCGCAAGGTCGCCGACGGCAAGATGCAGGGTTGATCCCCGAGGCCTCTGGCACCCGGCGATTTGCCTTCGCACCTGCGAAAGTTTTGGGCGGATTTTTGCTGCACTGCCGTCGAATCCGGCAGCGATCTCAACGCGCTACCCGAGTGATATTATCGAGTTTCGCATTTTTCGCGTCTGGAACGATGTGAAAAAGACCTGCTAAAACATTGAGGCAGAATGATGAAATAGGCATGCGGAACTTGCATGGGCCCTTTGTGTTTTTGACTCTGGTTAGCTTGGCAGAAACACTTATGTTTACCCGTGTGGATTGGAGCACAGTGTTGTTGCGGCAACGCAACAGTTTCGATCCCCGGTTCTAACGAAGTTTGCACCGCCAAAGATCAGGCTGGCGCACCGGTAGAAGCGGACAGCGAGTTTCGAGATGGACAGCCCGAATTAGGTTGGAAGTCTCAAATTGGATCTGGGCGCAAGGCCCAGATGGGGTCTTCGGATCCTACGTCTCCCAGACGTAAAGCCTCCCTGTTTAACTTGCCGGGCCCTCGGGCCCGGCATTTTTCTTTTCAGCGTTGCAGAACTGCAACAGCCGGCGTCGATCTCCGCCTTTCGGCGGATGCCGCACTGCGCCAGTGGAATGGGCGGCCTGGCCGGCGAAACGCCGGTGAAGCCTCAGCGGTAAAGTCGGTCGCCGAGATCCTGCATGCCGCTGTAGAGCGACGCGACGAACGCGCCATAGCCGTTGAAGAGCTGGGTCGGCACCGTGCCGTTCTGGCCCAGCACCCGCTCGTCGGCTTGGCTCCAGCGCGGGTGGGCGACCTCGGGGTTCACATTGGCCCAGAAGCCGTATTCGCTGTTCTGAAGCTGCTCCCAGTAGCTGAGGGGCTGCTGGTCGGTGAAGGTGATCTTCACGATGCCCTTGGCGGACTTGAAGCCGTATTTCCACGGCGTCGCCAGACGGAGCGGCGCGCCGTTCTGCTTCGGCACCGGCTTGCCGTACATGCCGGTCACCATGAAGGCCAATTCATTGGTCGCTTCGGCGATGGTCAGGCCCTCGATATAGGGCCAGGGCGACCAGGGCTGGCCGCTGATGCCGGGCGCCACGTCGGGATTGTTGAAGCTCTCGAAGCGCAGGTATTTCGCGCTCGACAGCGGCGCCGCGAGATCGACCAGGCTCTTCAGCGGAAAGCCGCTCCAGGGCACCGCCATCGACCAGGCCTCGACGCAGCGATGCCGATAGAGCCGCTCTTCCAGCGGCATCTGCTTCAGCAGCGCATCGATGTCGAGGGTCTGCGGCTTTTCCACCATGCCGTCGATGGTGACGGTCCACGGCCGGACAGGCAGCGCCTGGGCCAGATCGACCACGTCCTTCGACGTGTCGAACTCATAGTAGTTGTTGTAGTGGGTCGAGAGCGCTTCAGGAGTGAGGTCGCGGTCGAGCTTGTAGGTCTCGTTGCGCTTCACCGGGTAGAGCCCGGCGGAAGGGTCGGCGGTGTCATCGGCGCCGGCGCTGGAAAGGGCCAAGGGGGAGGCAACGGCGATGCCGGCGGCGGCCAGGAATTGGCGCCGGCGCAGGTAGACGCCTTCCGGCGTTGCCGCGCTCTCCGGAATTTCCCAACCGCGCTTCACTTTGACGAACATGGCGTGCTCCCGTTTGGTCCTGGGGATACTACGCGGGAATCGGCGGTTTGGTTACACCCAGCCGGTCACGACGAAGTGACCGGCTGGGACGGGCAGGGCTTAAGCCAGCAAACTCCGCAGCATCCAGGCATTCTTCTCATGGACCTGCATGCGCTGGGTCAGCAGGTCCGCGGTCGGCTCGTCCGAGGCCTTCTCGGCGGTCGGAAAGACCCTGCGCGCGGTGCGGGCGACGGCTTCCT
>JAYSFH010000139.1:0-8495 GCA_041913405.1 Dongia sp.
AACTACGAGCCGAACAGCCTCGGCGCCGGCGATACGCCGCGCGAGAGCCCGGAGCGCGGCTTCGCGACCTTCCCGACCGCGGATGTCGGCGACAAGCTCCGCCAGCGCTCCGAGACCTTCGCCGACCATTACAGCCAGGCGCGGCAGTTCTTCCGCTCGCAGTCGGAGCCGGAGCAGCGCCACATCATCGGCGCCTTCACCTTCGAGCTCGGCAAGGTCGAGATCGAGGCGATCCGCAAGCGGATGCTCGGCCACCTGATGCTGATCGACAAGAATCTCGGGAACGCGGTCGCCGAGAAGCTCGGCATGGAAGGCGAGGCCGACGCCATCATCCCGGCGAAGAAGCCGATCGACCTGCCGGCTTCGGATGCGCTCAGCATCCTCAAGAAGTGGAAGCCGACGCTGGCAGGCCGCAAGGTCGGCGTGCTGGTGACCGACGGCGCCGACGCCACGCTGCTGAACCAGCTGGTGAAGGCGATCGAGAAGGAGGGCGCCGTCGCCGCGATCGTGGCGCCCAAGGCCGCGGGCGCAAAGCTCAAGGGCGGCACGCTGCTGCCGGCCGACCAGGCGTTGCGCGGCGCGCCCTCGGTCGTGTTCGACCACGTGGCGATGGTGCTCTCGCCGGAAGGTGCCGCGCTGCTGCTGAAGCAGGCGGAGGCCATCAACTGGATCCGCGACGCCTTCGGCCACCTGAAGGTGATCGGCTATACGGCCGAGGCGAAGCCGCTGCTCGACAAGGCGGCGGTCGAGCCGGATGCCGGCGTGATCGACCTCAAGGCCGGCCCGGCGAAGTTCATCGCCGCGGCGAAGCAGGGCCGGATCTGGGACCGCGAGCCGAAGATCCGGGACTAAGTTCATTCTGTCTGCGTCCGGTCTGCGTTGCGGCGCAGACCCGGACGGCGGGCAGAGATGTCCAACATGCTGGGATCGCGGAAGAAATCGCCGCGACAGGCGTCCCGTCCGCGGTGCAGGCGGACGCAGACACGCGGCATGGCGTTCGCGCCATGTCGCGCCGTCCGGGCCTGCTGCGCGCGTCTGAAAGGGCCAATTCCGTCCGGGTCCTGTCCGGGTTTGACGCAAGAGAACTCCAGCAATTTCAATAGACCGAACGGCTCGGGCCGACCCGGCGAGGGCCTAAGCCTGTTTCCGTCCGGGTTCTGTCCGGTTGCGGGCGGCGTGCCGGGTCTGATCCGGTCAACGGCGGGTCTAGGTTCGGGGCGCGCATGATGCAGCGGACAGCAAATGCGCTGGCGCGGACGGAGATCCGGGAGGGTCAGCCAAAGCGACAGCCAACTCAGAAGTATAGTTCATCTTTTGTTCTCGCGCAAGCCCAAGCCGGCATCCGGCAATCAGCAGGGCGACCAGGCGAGGCCGGTGCCGAGCGCATGCGACAGGCCGTTGAGCATTCGGCTCAGGACTCGCGCCCGGTTGAGGGCGATGTCGGCGAGCAAGAGCGAGACCAGGGCGAGGAAGACGATATAGGACCAGCCGAAGTAGTCCGACGTGATGATGGTCAGGATCCAGTTCTGGGCGAAGACGTACCAATAGCTCATGAGCAATGTCGCGGCGGTCAGTACCACCGAGAGCGGGGCCAGGTGGCGGGCGGCGCGACCCCGCACCACGGCAAGGATCAGCGCGATCCCGAGCACGATGAGATTGGCGACGAGGAAGATCATGAAGTCGCGCTTCAATGCGTCGATCACGGATTTGTACGTCGCGGCCACCATCGCGCTCAGGGTGTCGAAGCCGGGCTTGAGGTCGGAGGGGATGCTCTCATAAGCCTTCGACAGCTCGGTCTTGAGGAATTCCTGGGAGCGGCAGTCGGCGACGCAGAGCGTCTCGACGAAGAGCGCGATGAAGTTGCGTTGCGCGGCCAGGAAGCTCTCCTGCAAGGCCGCCATGCGATCGGCCGGCAGGGAGAGACCACCGCCGAGTTTCGCGAGCCTGCTCATGGCGCTGTCGGGCGCCAGCGCGGCATCGATCTCATCGGTGATGAAGGCCTGCGCCCGGGCTTCGAAGTCGCGCGGCGCGAAGTGCAGAGTGAGCAGCATGCCGCCGAAGACAAGAACGCCGGCGAGGCAGAGCCCGATGTTGATCCCGCGCCAGAAAGATCCGCTTGATGCAGCGTGTGCAGCGACAGTCACCGGCCGGCCCCCGAGCCTGCTTGCGGCCCAACCGCAGATCCTCACCCATTTGGCGAGCCTCGGCGTCGTCTTCAAGGGGCGGTTGCGGGACAGCTCCCGGCAACGTTGATCATGCCCGCCGCGACGGGATCGAGGTCGTCCGGCAGCTTGGTGGCGCAGTCATACACGGCGCCGGTGAGGTCGGAATCCTGGAAATAGGAGCCCGTGAGATCGGTGCCGCGGAAGCTGGCGTTGCGGAGGCTGCTGTAGCGGAAGGCGCATTCGGCCAGCTCCGCGCGGTCGAACACGGCGCCGTCGAAGTTCTCGTGGTCACTGTAGCAGGTGGTGTGCATCCGCTTCAGGTCGGTCCAGTCCTTGCCGTCCGCGGTGAGCACGCCCGTTGCGGCGAGGCGCGCTCGGGCGATCTTGCTCAGCCATTTCTCGGTGTTTGGTGCTCTTGTCTTGACGATGGCCAGCGTGGCTTCCGGCTCGTCGTCCATCCGCGCTTTCGTTCTCGCAACCGCCAAGGCCAGCATCAAGTCGAGATCATTCGGGCTTTCGCGCAGCAGCGCGTCATAGACCTCGAAGGCGCGGTGCTTTTCGCTGTTCGCCAGCAGATAATCGGCGAAAGCGAGCTTCTCCCGCCGGCCTCCGGTTGCCGCTGCCTGCTGCAACGTATCTGTCTTCGCCTGATACGCGGCGAGCAGGCGGTCCAGCTCGGGATCGCTCAGCGGCAGGTATCCACCGTACAAGGCACGCAAGCCGAGGATATTCGTGTTTGCGTCAAGACCGGGATATCCGGCAGCTCGCTCGCCGACCTTGCCCTCGAACTCCCCAGCCAGGCGGATCCGGCGACCGACAGGTGCCTCGACCGGACACGGCACCGAAGGGGGCTGCCATTCCGTGCTCAAATACCCAATCGGAAAGATGAGATAGGCGATCCGCTGCGTCACGACGCCTTTCCAGACTTTCTCGACATGCACGATGACGACACCCGGGCCGCGAACATCAGAGACCAAGTCCGGCGGACTGTAAGACTCGATAACACCTTCGACGATCACCTCATTCGCGCGGACTGCCCGCTCGAGCCCGAGCCGCTCGACCTGCGGGCTCGGCTCATTGAGCGGCGGTACCGTGCAGGGTCCGGTCTGGCGCGACAAGCTGTCCGCGTGCACCGGGGCTTGCGGGGCAAGTGTGCTCACGATCAGCGCAAGGCCGAACGCGCCGATGAAGCGAAGCATGGGTTCTCGCCAACCTCCGATCGACCAGGGCGGGAGTTTATCGCCTAAGGGGCGAGCGTTCCATTGCACATTTCTGTGACAGGCCAGCGAACTGAAGATCCGCGCCTATCCGGCGGGACCGAGCGACCCCTCCACCCAACTTCGCGTAGGCTCGGCTTTGCCTCGCCAACGCTGCGTAACCCTCTGCCGCAAGGGGAGAGGGGCAACTCTAAAGGGCTGGACCTAACGCTGCGACAAGACCCTCACCCTGTCCCTCTCCCAACGGGAGAGGGGACGCTGTTGCGTTGGTCTTCGAACTCGGCTGGCTCCCTCTCCAGGAGGGAGAGGGTGGGGGTGAGGGGCTTGACGCTGCTTGAGGCTGATCAGAGAGGCGCTACTTCCCCAACAAGCCGTCGCGGATTTCGCTGACCGCGTTCGCATGCCCAACGAAGCCTTCGTAGGTCGCGAGGATGCGGGCCTTCTGGGCCAGGGCCGGGTAGCCGGCGGCGGTGACGTAGCCGATCGAGGAGCGCTTCATATAGTCGAAGACCGAGAGCGGCGAGGCGGTCTTGGCCTGGCCGTTGGTCGGGAGCACCGCGTTGGGGCCGAGCACGAAATTGCCGAGGGTGCAGGGCGTGTGGTTGCCGAGCAGGATCTCGCCGGCGTTGACGATCTTGCCCAGGTGTTCGAAGGGCGCACTGGAGAGGATCTGCAGATGCTCCGGCGCGAAGTCGTTCACGAAGGCCACCGCCTCGTCGAAATTCGGCGCCAGCACCACGCCGCCATTGGTGCCGCCGAGCACCGTCGAGGCGAAGCCGGCGCGCTGCTCGCCCATCTTGTCGAGGAAGCCGGGGATCGCGGCGATCGCATCCGCCGCGACCTTCGGGCTGTTGGTGACGATGAAGGCCGAGCTGTCCGGGCCGTGCTCGGACTCAATGAGCAGGTCGAGGGCGGCGAGGCGGCCGTCGGCAGTCTCGTCGGCGAGGATGATGGATTCAGAAGGGCCGGCCGGTACGCCGGGATCGATGATGTCGGCGAGGAGATGCTTCGCCGCGACCACCCAGGGGCTGCCGGGGCCGACGATCTTCACGCATTTCTGCACCGTCTGGGTGCCATAGGCGACGGCGGCGACGGCCTGGGCGCCGCCGCATTTGTAGACCCGGTCGACGCCGATCAGCCGCGCCGCCACCAGCGTCGCGTCGTCGATCTTGCCGTCGGGGCCGGGCGGGGTGACGATGCAGACGTCCTTGACGCCGGCGACCACCGCGGGGATCGCGGTCATCATCACCACGCTGGGAAAGGAGCCCTTGCCGCGCGGGACATAGCAGGCGACCGAGGGGATCGCGATGAAACGGTCGCCGGCGAAGGCGCCCGGACGGATCTCGTGCAGCCACATCTCCTCGGGCTTCTGGTCCTGGTGGAATTTGCGGATGGATTCCACCGCAAACTCGAGCGCCTTCAGCACCTCTTGATCCAGGTTGACCAGCGCCTTGTCGAAATCGCCCGGCGTCGCGGCGATGCTGTCGGGATTGACCGGCGACTTGTCGAACTCGCGGGCGAAGCGGGCGAGGGCGACGTCGCCTTCGTTCTTCACCGCCTCGATGATCGGCTTCACCTTGTCGAGGATCGGCGCGATGCTGGCCTCGCTGCGTTTCAGGAGCTGCGAGCGCTGGGCGGCGTCGAGCTTCGAGAGGTCATGCAGGCTGATCTTGCGGGGCGTGGTCATCCGAAAGTCCGATCCATCTTAGAGAGAAGCGAGAGTGCCGCCGTCGATGCCGAGGCACTGGCCGGTTATATAGGCCGCGGCGTCCGAGGCAAGGAAGATCGCGGCACCGGTGAGGTCGTCCAGCTGCCCGAAACGGCCGAGCGGGATCTTCTTTAGCATGGCCTCCTGCCAGGATGCGTCATGATAGAAAACCTCGGTCAATTCGGTCCGAAAATAGCCCGGCGCCACGGCATTGACCCGGATCTTCAAGGGCGCCCATTCCGCGGCCAGCGCCCTTGTCATGCCGAGCAGGCCGGTCTTGGAGGAGCCATAGGGCACCGCGGTCGGAATTCCCCGATAGGTGGTGAGGGAACAGAGGTTGACGATGGCGCCGCCTTTCTGGGAGCGCTTCATCTCGGCAGCGGCGGCCTGGGCGCAGAAGAAGGCGCCTTTGAGGTTGGTATCCAATATGCGGTCCCAGAGCGCCTCGTCGATTTCCAACGAGGGCTTCACCTCTTCCATGCCCGCATTGTTGATGAGGATATCGAGCCCGCCCAAAGCGGCCGCGGCTTGCATGACGCCGAGGCGGCAGTCTTCGGCCTTGCTCACGTCCTGCAAGACAGGCACGGCAACGCCGCCGGCATCGGAGATCGCGGCCACGACTTCGTCGAGCGGCTTCTTCTTTCTGGAGGAGACCGCGACCGCGGCGCCGGCCTGCGCCAGGCCGAGCGCGATCGCGCGGCCGATGCCGCGGCTGGCGCCGGTGACCAGGGCGCGGCGGCCGGCCAAGCTGAAGGCCGAAAGTGCCTGCGGTTGTATAGACAAGGCGCTCTCCGTATAAGGCTGCAACAAGCTAGCCGAGACGGACCGGATGAGCGAGAGCACAGAGGACGCACCCACAGCGAAAGCGCGGGCGCTGATGCAGGCGGGGCGGGTGGCCGAGGCGGAGGCCGTGGTCGCGGCGCTGATCTCCGAGGAGTTCGGGCGCGCGGTCGGCAAGCTCACGATCAACCGCGACGCCTACAGCCTCAACTCGCTGAACGGCTTCGTCGAGACCAAGGCCGAGTCCTTCTTCTTCAAGTTCCACCAGGAGGAGGGCGAGGACCGGATGGCCGGCGAATATTACCGCGCCCGCATCCTGGCGGAGGCGGGGCTGCCGGTCGATTTGCCGGTCGAGACCAGCACGCGGCCCGGCCGCCAGATCCTGCTCTATCGGCTGCGCAAGGACCGGCGGCTCGCCGAGGTGGCGCGCGATCTCGATGAGGAGCGCGATATCGCGAAGCTCGCGCCGGTGATCGCGGCGCAGGCGGCGCTCGATCGCGCGGTGGCGGAGGTCTATCGCAAGACCTTGCACCCGATCACAGCGGAGCAATCGCAGGCGGAACCGATCCATCGCCTGTTCCATGAGCGGCTGCGCGACTTCGACCGGCCGGGCGAAATCGGCGGGCGGTTTGGCTCGTTCTATCGCGACCAGGATTTCGAACTGCCGGGGCTCACGCTGAACTGGCGCGAATTGCGGGAACTCAGGATCGCGTTCAACGGCATCGAATATCGCGACAGCCTCGGCGCGCTGTTCGAGGCGGCGTTCGCGGAACTCGAGCCCGTGCGCTTCGCCGGTTTGGGTGTCACCGGCCATGGCGACGCGCATAATGCCAATGTCTGGGTCGAGGAAGCGCAGACGCCGCCGCGCCTCTCGCTGTTCGACCCGGCTTTCGCGGGATCGCATGTGCCGGCCTTGCTGGCCGAGGTGAAACCGACCTTCCACAACATTTTCGCGCATCCCTTTTGGCTCTATGAGCCGCAGGTTGCAGCGACGCGTTTCCGGGCCGATGTGACGCGCCGCGGCGATGTGCTGGAGATCAAGAGCGACTGGGCGCTGTCGCCTTTGCGGACGGCATTCCTGGAGCGGAAGGCGGAATTGCTGTGGAAGCCGCTCCTCGCCGAAATGCAGGCGCGCGGCGGGTTGCCGCAGGACTGGCGGCGCCGGATCAAGCTGGCGCTGTTCTGCTGCCCGACTTTGGTGATGAACTTAAGGGCCGGCGGGTCAGCGACGGGGGCGGCGCATAACCCGGTCTCCTCGGCGATCGGGCTGGGCATTGCCGCGATGATGGGCAGCACGCCCAAGGTTGGGGCAGGGGACGCGCTCTCCGGCTTCCTGGACGCCGTCGAACCAAATGGTTCTCAATAAACCGGGGGCCTAAGGGCGTGACAGGTCGTTGACGGACGCGGGTGCAATAACGACACTCGCAGCTTCATTGCCAACGAAACCAAGACAGAGGGGGCTTCCATGAATATCACGACCAGCCGACGCCAGTTGATGGCCGGCGCCGCCGCTTTGGGCGTCGCGAGCACGTTCCGCAGCGCCTTCGCCCAGGACATTCCGGCGAAGCCGGAAGCCGGCGCGATCAAGATGGGCATCGAGCCCTGGCTCGGCTACGGGCAGTGGCATGTCGCCGCCAAGAAAGGCCTGTTCAAGGAGCAGGGCCTGGACGAGGTCGAGATCGTGAATTTCACCACCGATGCCGATCTCAACGCGGCCCTGGCCAGTGGGCAGCTGGATTGCGGCAACATCGCGACCCACACCGCGATGGCCTTCGCCGCCGCCGGCCTGCCGCTGAAGATCGTGATGCTGCTCGACGTCTCGATGACCGCCGATGCGATGCTCAGCGACGGGTCGGTCACCGACATCAAGGGCCTGAAGGGCATGCAGGTCGCCTATGAGGAGGGCACCACCAGCGACCTCCTGCTGAACTACGCGCTGGCCGCGAACGGCATGAGCGTCGCCGACATCCAGAAGGTGCCGATGCCCGCCGCCGATGCCGGCAGCGCTCTCATCGCCGGCAAGGTGCCGGTGGCGGTGACCTATGAGCCCTATCTCACGCTCGCGCTCAATCAGAACAAGAAGACCAAGATGATCTACGAGGCCGGCGTGGCGCCGGGCCTGATCAGCGACGTGCTGGTGGTCAGCGACAAGTTCCTGGCGGAGAAGCCGGGCCAGATCCTGGCGCTGCTGAAGAGTTGGGACGCGGCGCTCGCCGCCTACAAGATGGACACCGCCGGTGCCCGCGCGATCATCTCCGAAGCGGTCGGCGCCAAGCCGGAAGAGCTGGCGACGGCCTTCGACGGCGTCACCTATTATTCGATCGCCGAGAACAAGGCGCAGCTGGGCGGCGACTACAAGAACAAGGTGATGCCCGCCGTGAAGGACGCCGCCACCAAGGCCGGCATCCTGACCAAGGACGTCGATGGCCCGGGGCTGATCGATCCGCGGTTTGTTGCGGCGGCTTGAGGCTTGCCACACTGAGCTAGCGGAAGCATCAAACCCCACCCCAACCCCCCCCCAAACACCTACACCACCTACCAATATGGTTTGGGCACCCCACGAACACGATGCGGCGGCTGGAGCGATCCAGCCGCCGCTTTTCGTTTGGCCCCTCCCCGCCAGAA
>JAYSFH010000140.1:0-8473 GCA_041913405.1 Dongia sp.
TCTCCGAGATGAACAACGATCTGACCGTGGCCAACGAGTATCTCGCCACCGTCTCGATGAAGATCGCCCGCTATCTGCCGCCCCAGATATACCGCAGCATCTTCAGCGGCGAGCGCGACGCGACGATCCAGACCGAGCGCAAGAAGCTAACCATTTTCTTCTCCGACATCCAGGATTTCACCGGTACGACCGAGCGCCTGCAGCCGGAGGAGTTGACCGAACTCCTCAACGAATACCTCACCGAGATGTCGCGGATCGCCCTGTTCCATGGCGGCACGATCGATAAGTTCATCGGCGATGCGATGCTGGTCTTCTTCGGCGATCCCGAGACCAAGGGCGTCGAAGAGGATGCGCGCGCCTGCCTGCTGATGGCGGTCGATATGCAGCGGCGCCTGCGGGAGCTCAATGCACAATGGCGCCGCCGCGGCATCGAGAATCCGTTCCGCGCCCGGATGGGCATCAACACCGGCTATTGCAACGTCGGCAATTTCGGCAGCGCCGACCGCATGGACTACACGATCATCGGCGCCGAGGCGAACCTGGCCGCGCGCCTGCAATCGATCGCCGATCCCAACGGCATCGTGATGGCCTACGAAACCTACACGATCTGCCGCGACCTGGTGCGCGCGAAGCCGCTGGCGCCGATCCAGATGAAAGGCATCAGCCGCCCGGTGGTGCCCTATTCGGTCGAGGGGCTGCTGGGAGAACTGGCCCAGCGCACCCGCGTCATCAGCGAGCACGAAACCGGCGTGGACCTCTTCGTCGACCTCGACGTGATCGACCGCGAGACCGCGGCCCGGACGATTCGGACGTTGCAGGAGGCTCTGGACGCGCTGGATGCGAAACGGGCGGCGCAGACTTAGGGCAATTCGGAAAGAATCGACGGGTCTGTCCAGCTTGCGTTGAAAGCTACAGCCGTCCGGCCTCGATGATCCGCTTCAGGAATGCCCGGGTCCGCTCGTCGTGCGGGTCGCCGAAGATCTGCTCGGGCGGGCCTTCCTCGTGGATCACCCCCTGGTGCAGGAAGCAGACCTTGGAGGCGACCTCGCGCGCGAAGCCCATCTCATGGGTCGCGAGCAGCATTGTCATGCCCTGGGAAGCCAGATCGCGCACGATGTTCAGCACCTCGGAGACTAGCTCCGGGTCCAGCGCCGAGGTGATCTCGTCCAGCAGCAATAGTTTGGGTTCCATGGCGAGCGCGCGGGTGATCGCGACGCGCTGCTGCTGGCCGCCGGAGAGCCGGTCCGGATAGGCCGTGGCCTTGGCTTCGAGGCCGATCCGCTTCAGCAGCGCCATCGCCTTGGCCTCCGCCTCGGCCTTGTCGATCTTAAGCACCTTGATCGGCGCCAGGGTCACGTTCTGCAGCACCGACATATGCGGGAACAGGTTGAAGCTCTGGAACACGATACCGACCTGCTGCCGGAGCTTGTTGACATCGACGCCGGGGCCGGAGACGCGGTCGTTCTCCAGCCGGATCTCGCCGGACTGGATCGGGTCGAGGCCGTTGATGCAGCGGAGCAGGGTGGACTTGCCGCAGCCCGAGGGGCCGATCAGGCAGACGACCTGATGCTCGTTGACCGAGAGATCGAGGCCGCGCAGGACCTCGTGCTCGCCGTAGCGCTTGTGGACGTCGCGCATTTCCAGGAAGGCCATGAAGCGGTCAGCCTCCTGCCCGGATGCGCGCGTTGTCGCGCTCGATCAGCTTGTCGACGAAGCGCGCCTGCGGAATCGTCACGAGGACGAAGAGGATCGCCACGATAGTGACCGCCGAGAGATTGAAGGCGTTGGAGGCGATGATGCGCGACTGGTTGAAGGCATCGACCACGCCGATCACCTGCACCAAAGCGGTGTCCTTCTGCAGCCCGATGAAATCGTTGAGCAGGGGCGCGCCGATCCGGCGCACCGCCTGCGGCACGATCACGTAGCGCATGGTCTGAAGATAGGAGAGGCCGAGCGATCGGGCGGCTGCGACCTGGCTCCAATGGATGCTCTCGATGCCGGAGCGGTAGACTTCGCCGACATAGGCGCCGTAGGTCAGGGTCAGCGCCAGGATGCAATACCAGGTGAGCGGAATCTTGGCGTATTCAGCGGCGGTCGCCGGATCGACGAACAGCCCGGCGATCGGCGGGATGATCATTTGCGGCAGCCCCGAGAGCGGCAATCCGAAGCCGACCAGGTAGAGTGTCACGATCGCCGGCAGCCCACGGAACACGTCGCAATAGATGATGGCCAGCGCGCGGATCGGCAGCCCCGCCGGGCCGGGCAGCAGCCTCAGGATGGCGACGATCAGGCCCCAGACCAGCACCAGGATCTCGGCCACGATGAAGATGAAGACGTTGTTCCAGAACGCCTTCACCACCAGCGGCCACTTGTCCAGCATCAGCGGCAGGAAGAAGAAGGTTTTGCCGACCTCGGCGTTGTTCAGCAGCACGAAGCAGACCGTGCCGATGGCGATCAGGAAGAACACGCCCCAGCCGAAGGTCAGGACTGCGCTTTCCTTGGCGGCGGCGGTATCGATGCGCGCATGCACGGCATCGCCGGCCGCGAGGAAGCCCCGGGCCTTGCGCGAAAAGGTCATCGCGCGCAGGGCGGGCCAGAACAGCAGGCAGGCGACCGCGATGGTCGCGATCAGCGGAATCTCCCACGTGCTGCTGTAGGCACTGAGATGGTTCAACGCGCTGCGCACCAGGACGGTCGCGCCGAAGGCGGCGAGGACGCAGAGTGCTGCGAAGAGGATGGCGGCGAGGGAAAGGCCGTCGGCGCCTTGCCTGGTTCCGTTTGCGACGGCGCGCCCTTGCGGCAGAGAGGTCACTTCAATCGATCTCGATCAAGGGTAGGTCTCCCGGCCGCGATGGACCGCGGCCGGGAAGACAACTTCGTGCTTACGGGTTCCAGTAGGGAAGCGCGGCCGGGTCCTTGCCCCAGGCAGCGGCGAGGTACTTCTCGCCCAGCTTCTTCATGGTGCCGTCGTCGATGATCGACTGGATGATCTTGTCGAGCGTCGCGTTGTTGGCACCGCCCTTCGGATAGAGCGCGCCGTAGGACTCGCCGGTCTTGTATTGGCCCGGCACCTTGATCTTGCCTTCGCCGCGCACTTCCTCGGCCAGCACAATCGAGGTGTCGGTGATGGCGGCGTCGATCTGGCCGGCGCGGAGCGCCGTGAACATGTCGCCCTGGTCCGGATAGACCTGCACCTTGGTCAGCTTCAACGTGTCGGTGGCGAAGGTGGCGCCGGTGGTCGCCTGCTGCACGCCGACGGTCACTTCCTTGATGGTCTTGTCATCGACCGGCTTGTCGGTGCGGGTCAGCACGCCGATGTCGGAGCTGAAGTAGGGGACCGAGAAGTCGACCACCTTCTTGCGCTCGTCGGTGATGGAGATTTCCGACATGGCGAGGTCGAAGCCGGAAGTCTGGCCGGTCACCAGCGGATCCCAGCCGACGTTGACGACCTCGAGTTTCTCGAAGCCGGCGCGGAAGGCGATCTCGGCGGCCAGGCAATATTCCATGCCGTCCTTGATCGCTTCCGGCGTGTCGCCGTTCCACCAGATCGGGGCGGGCAGCGAGACCTCGACGGTCAGCTGGCCGGCCTTGGCCGGGCTGGCGATCGGGATCGAGCCCTTCGGGCCGACCACGTCGCAGTTGCCGATCTTGCCGCCGGCGGCCGCGGGCGCAGCGGCGGGCGTCGTCGTGGCGGCCTGTTCATTGCTCGCGGCCTGTTCTTCCTTCTTCTCGCCGCATCCGGCGAGCAGGAAAGCGGCCAGCAGGGCACAGGTAGCTGTGCGGATCATGTTGGAACCCCTCCTCATCGTGTTTTATGGGGGATCTGCTTCATGCCTCTCCCCGTCGGCTCAGTGAATCGGCTTTTGCATGGCCGATGCGCGACGATTCTGCAAGCATTCCCCTTCGCCGAAAGGGGCGGCGATCCATCGCGGAAACCGCCTCGCATTCATCCGACCAAGCCGGGGTGGTGGAGTCAAGAGCGTTATCCTCTTGCCCCCGCTCGGGAATTTCTCGCGGCTACTTCTTGCGGTTCTCGACTCCGTTCAAGCCGGCGAAGAAATCCACCATCCGCGGCACGAAGCGCTGCGAATAGCCGGCATTCTCGGCCATGATGAAGTTCTGGTGCACCACCTCCGCGACGAAGGAGGTGGCCGAGATCTGCTCGGTCATGTTGGTGTAGTAGCGTAGGTCTTTCCGTGCCGTGGCGACGGCGAATTTCAGCGCGGTGTCGTCATCGGCCAGCGGCACTTTCATCAGTCGCTCGAACATGACGGACTTCGCGCCGCCGGCGACCACGATGTCGTGCAGTGCCTGCAGATCGACGCCGGCCTTGGTCGCGGCGGTGATCGCCTCTGCCACCACGGTCGCGGTGCCCAACGCGATGAAGTTGTTGATCAGCTTCAACTTATGCCCGGCGCCGATGCCGCCGGCATGGATGATCGCCTCGGCAAAGCAGTCGAGCACGGGCCTGAGCTCCTTCAGGGTCGCCTCGTCGCCGCCAGTCATCAATCCCAGTTTGCCGGCCTCGGCCTCGACCGGCGTGCGGGTCAGCGGCGTGTCGGCGAACCGCCCGCCCTTCTTCTGGATGTCGGCCGCGACCTTCAGGGTCGAGCTCGGCTCTGCCGTGCTGCAATCGGCGACGATCAGGCCCTTGTGCACGCCGGCCAGCAACCCGTCCTCGCGATAGACAACTTCCTCGACCTGGGGCGAGCCGGTGACGCAGAGGAAAACGATGTCGCTCTCTGCCGCGATCTCCTTGGGGCTCTTGCCTTCGGTGGCCCCGAGCTTCAGCAGCTTCTCGACCGGCTCGCGGTTCTTGTGGGCCAGCACCTTCAGGTTATGGCCCTTCGTCACGATGTTCTTGCCGATGCCGTAGCCCATCAACCCTACGCCGATCAACCCGACGCGCTTACCCGCAGCCATCCGATCCTCCTTGGGAGAATTGTCATACATTCGGCGCGGAGAGTACGCGTCCGGCGGCCGGGGCGTCGAGAGGTTATCTCTGACGCTCCTTCCCACTCGGTCGTCATCTTCCGCGCAGGCGGAGGATCCACGAATATGCTGCCTTCACGCTGAGAGTAACTCGTGGATGGTCGGCCGTCGCCGACCCTGACGATTGAAAAAGACGCCGCGCGAATTTGGCTGATACGGCACGGTGGCCTGCACCAGGGCGGTGATTCCGCGCAAGGTGAGATCTTCGTCCCAGGGCTGGGGGCGGATCTCGGTGTTCCCCAGCAGGGTCTCGACCAACCCGTCGCTGAGGCTGCGCTGCATGCTGGGTTCCAGATATTGGTAGGCCCGCACGCCGCTTCCTGAAACCAGGATCAAGCTCGGGCTGATCAGGGCAATCAGATTGGTGAGGCCGAAGCCGAGCGCCCGCCCGGCCTGCTCGAACAGCCCGAGCGCCACCGGGTCGCCCTTGGCGGCGAGGTCGCAAAGCACCTGCATCTGCTCTTCCGAGGGGTGGAGCGCGTCGGTGTTCGGCAAATCCAGCATCGCCCGGGCGTCGCGATAGAGCGCGTAGTCGCCGACGAAGCTCTCAATGCAGCCGCGGCGGCCGCAATGGCAGAACGGCCCGTCCATCTGGTACTTGGTATGGCCGAACTCGGCAGCGGCGCCGGTGCGGCCGTCATAGACCTTGCCGCCGACAATCAGCCCCATGCCGACGCCGGTGCCGAGCATCAGCACCGCCATGTTGTCGATCGCCTGGAATTCCGGCTTGTTGCGCAGCGCGACCGCGATGCAGTTGGCGTCGTTGGCGGCATAGACCGGCAGGCCGAAGCGGCGGACCAGCGGCTGCACGATATCGACGTCGCGCACGCTCAAGGCCGGGCTCCAGGCGATGATGTCGGAATCGCGCACCAGGCCCTGCACCGCCAGGCCGATGCCGAGGCAGGGGCCATAGCCTGGCGCCATGCTGCGATGGCAGCGCTCGATCGCATCGCCGATCACGGTCACGATGTCCGCGGCGGAGAGGGCGCGGGTGTCGAGCGGCAGGGTTTCTGTCGCGGCCATTGCCCCAGTGAAGTCGCCGAGCGCCACCTGGATCTCGTTGATCGACAGCTTCACTGCGATCACATGCGCCGTCTCCGGCACCAGCCCGATCGTGACCTTCGGCCGCCCGCGGCTGCGGCCCGCATCGCCGGCATCTTCGCGGCCGAAGACTTCGCGCAACGCGCCCGCGCGCACCAGCTCGCCGGTGACGCCGGAGACAGTCGCCGGGCTCATCTCGACGATCGTGCTCAAATCAACCCGGGCCTGCGGTCCGTGGATGCGCAGGGCCTGCAGGATGCGGTCGCGGGTCGGCGAGGTCGGCGGCGGAGGGCTGATGCGGTTCATAGCCGGTTATGTCGATGGCCCGATGGAATTTGTACGACGAATGCGACGCTATTTGTTCAGCAGTGAAACAAATGAAAGACGATAGGGCGGCTGTCAAACCTTTTGATGGGTGGCCGCCTCGGACTCCCCAAAAGCTTCAATCTCGTGCCAAGACAGCATGTTGCAGTGCAAAATCCTTCGTGCCGGCGCGCACCCGACCAAAGTCCAAAGGGAATCCGCTTGACGGTGGAGCGCAGCGCGCCGCAAATTAAGTTCAACGCTCGAAGTTAATAACGGGCCGGAGTTGATCTGTCGCAAGGCGTCTGACGACACCACGGCAGCAACATCCAAGGCCCATCATCCGGGCTCACCAACGGGGAGGACTGACAGATGACTCGCTTTCTGAAGTGGACATTGCCGGCCGTGGCACTCGCGACCAGTGTGTTTGCCGGTGCGACGATCGCCTCGGCTCAGGACTTGGTGGTCGGCGTTTCCTGGTCGAATTTCCAGGAAGAGCGCTGGAAAACCGACGAAGCCGCGATCAAGGCGGCGCTCGCTGCGGCCGGCGCGAAGTATATCAGCGCCGACGCACAGAGCGATCCGACCAAGCAGTTGAACGACGTGCAGAGCCTGATCGCCGGCGGCGCCAAGGCGCTGATCGTGCTGGCCCAGGACGCGAAGGCGATCGAGCCCGCGATCACCGCGGCCCTGAACGAGGGCATCCCGGTGATCGGCTACGACCGCCTGATCGAAAATCCCGGCGCCTATTACCTTACGTTTGACAACAAGGAAGTCGGACGGCTGCAGGCCGAGTACGTGTTCAAGGCGCAGCCCAAGGGCAACTACGTCTTCATCAAGGGCGCCTCGACCGATCCCAATGCAGACTTTCTGCATGACGGCCAGCTTGAGGTCCTGAAGGCGGCGATCGACAAGGGCGACATCAAGGTGGTCGGCGAGCAGTACACCGACGGCTGGAAGCCGGAGAACGCGCAGAAGAACATGGAGCAGATCCTGACCGCGACCGACAACAAGGTCGATGCGGTGGTGGCCTCCAATGACGGCACCGCCGGCGGCGTGGTTGCGGCGCTGACCGCACAGGGCATGCAAGGCATCCCGGTCTCGGGCCAGGACGGCGACAAGGCCGCTCTCAACCGGGTCGCGCTCGGCACCCAGACCGTCTCGGTCTGGAAGGACGCGCGCGAGCTCGGCAAGGCGGCCGGCGAGATCGCCGTGCAGCTCGCCAAGGGTACCAAGCTGACCGATGTCCCGGGCACCGTGCAGTTCAAGACCCCGGGCGGCAACAGCGTGAACTCGACCTTCCTGAAGCCGGTCCCGATCACCAAGGACAACCTCAACGTCGTCATCGATGCCGGTTGGATCAGCAAGGCCGAGGCCTGCCAGGGCGTCGCGGCCGACAAGGTCGCGGCCTGCAACTAGGCTGAGCTCGACCGTAACCCGCCCCGACCTCTCTCCGGTTTCCGGAGAGAGCGGGGCGGGCATACCCTTCGAAATCGACTTGGGCTAACATCGGCGCGGTAAATCCGCGTCTCAGGGGATAAGCGATCGCCCGGCCATGAACCTGTTCCGCCGCCTGTTTGCGCGCCTCGAGATCGACGAGCGCCTGCTCGGGATGCTGCTTAGCCTGGTCGTGATATGGATCGGCTTCCACATCGCCTCCGACGGCAAGTTCATCACGCCGCGCAATCTGTACAACCTGGGCAATCAGACGGCCTCGGTGGCGGTGATGGCGGTCGGCATGGTCATGGTGATCATCGTCCGCCACATCGATCTCTCCGTCGGATCGATGCTCGGCGTCACCGCCATGGCGATGGGCGTCGTCCAGGCCACCTTGCTGCCCCCGCTGCTGGGATTCGGGCATCCGGCGATCTGGATCATCACCGTTGTGGCGGGCGTCCTCTGCGGCGCACTGCTGGGCGGCCTCAACGGCTACATCATCGGCTATCTCGGCGTGCCGTCCTTTGTGGTGACCCTGGGCGGCCTGCTGATCTGGCGCGGCTGCGCTTGGTGGGTCACCTATGGGCAGACGGTGGCGCCGCTGGACCAGACCTTCATGCTGCTGGGCGGCGGCGTCTATGGCACCTTGCGCGAGACCGGCAGCTGGATCGCCGCGGGAGTCGCGATTGCAATCATCATC
>JAYSFH010000141.1:0-1356 GCA_041913405.1 Dongia sp.
CGCACCACGCCGGGTCTCTTCATCGCCGACATGGTGAAGGGCGCCGCGGTTGGCATCCTGCTCGGCGCGCCCTTCATCCTCGCGATCGACTTCATCCTGCGCAATGTCGGCCAATACTGGTGGCTGGCGGGCTGGGGGCTCTATATCGGCTTCAATCTCTTCATGCTGCTGATCATCCCGACCTTCGTCATGCCGCTGTTCAACAAGCTGGAGCCGATCGACGACGCTTCGCTGCGCGGCAAGATCGAGACCTTGCTCGCGCGCTGCGGCTTCCGCTCCAAGGGCCTGTTCAAGATGGATGCCAGCAAGCGGTCCGGCCACGGCAACGCCTTCTTCACCGGCTTCGGTCCCTCGAAGCGGATCGTGCTGTTCGACACCATCATCGCCAGCCTGTCAGCCGCGGAGCTCGAAGCGGTGCTCGCGCATGAGCTCGGCCATTTCAAGCTGAAGCATATCGCCAAGCGCATGGTGACCATGCTGGTAACCAGCCTGGTCGGCTTCGCGGTGATCGGCTGGCTGATCGCGCAGCCCTGGTTCAGTTCGGCTTTCGGCGTCTCGGCCGCGATGCCGCTCAGCGGCCTGATCCTGGCGATGCTGGTGCTGCCGGCCTTCACCGGCTGGCTGCGCGGCTTCTCCAACTGGCGCTCGCGGGTGCACGAGTTCGAGGCCGATGCCTATGCCGCCGGCCAGACCAACGGCGCCGATCTCGCATCGGCTTTGCTGAAGCTGCACAAGGACAACGCGGCGCCGAGCACCACCGACCCGGTCTACTCCACCTTCAAGCATTCGCACCCGCCGACCGCGGAGCGGATCGCGCGACTGCAGACCGCCTGATCTATTCCTTGACCGCGCCGGTCATTGACGAGACGTAGTAGTCGACGAAGAAGGAATAGAGAATGACCACCGGCAGGGAGCCGAACAGCGCGCCCGCCATCAGCGCGCCCCATTCATAGACGTCGCTCCTGACCAGCTCGGTCAGCACCCCGACCGGCACGGTCTTGTTCTCCGAGGACTGGATGAAGGTGAGGGCGTAGATGAACTCGTTCCAGGAGAGGGTGAAGGCGAAGATGCCGGCGGAGATCAGACCCGGCACCGAGAGCGGCAGGATGATCTTCCACAGGATCTGCAGCCGCGTGGCGCCGTCGATCAGGGCGCATTCCTCGAGCTCGTAGGGGATCGAGCGGAAATAGCCCATCAGCAGCCAGGTGCAGAACGGGATCAGGAAAGTGGGATAGGTGAGGATCAGCGCCCACTTGCTGTCATAGAGCCCGAGCTTGAACACCATGAAGGCCAGCGGGATGAACAGGATCGAGGGCGGCACCAGGTAGGCGAGGAAGATGCCGAGGCCCACCTGTC
>JAYSFH010000141.1:1374-8157 GCA_041913405.1 Dongia sp.
GAGAAAGGTGGCTGCCGCCGAGATGACGATCGTGTTCCAGAGCCAGGGGAGGTAGGAGGTCTCGAACAGCAGGTAGCGGATATGCTCCAGCGTCGGCTTCACCACCCAGAACGGGCTGTAATTCTCGTAGTCGGTGAGCTGTTCGTTCGGCTTCACCGCCGTGATGGTCATCCAGTAGAACGGAAACAGCAGAACGAAGATGAAGATCGCCAGCGGCAGGTAGAGCGTCACCAGACGCCGCGGCGTCTTTTCCAGATAGGTCGCGCCGCCCTCGTCGGCACGCTTCTTCCTGCCCATGGTCTCGGTCACGGCCATCAGTCGCGCCCTCCCTGCTGCCATTTGCGTCGCTGCAGGCCGAAATAGCTGAATAGGATGGCGGACAAGAGGAAGGGCACCATGGCGATCGCAATGGCTGCGCCCTCGCCGAGATGCCCGCCCGGGATCGCGCGCTGGAAGGAGAGCGTCGCCATCAGATGCGTGGCATTGACCGGCCCGCCGCGGGTCAGCACGTAGATGAGCTGGAAGTCGGTGAAGGTGAACAGCACCGAGAAGGTCATCACCACCGCGATGATGGGGGTGAGCATCGGCAGGGTGACATGGCGCAGGCGCTGCCAGGAATTCGCGCCGTCCAGCATCGCCGCCTCGTAGAGCGAGGGCGGAATGGTCTGCAACCCGGCCAGCAGCGTGATCGCGACGAAGGGAATCCCACGCCAGACATTGGCGGCGATCACCGAGGCGCGGGCGAGGGTGGGGTCGCCCAGGAAGTTGATCGGGCTGTCGATGATGCCGAGTCTGATCAGCGACCAGGACAGGATCGAGAACTGCGCGTCGTAGATCCACCAGAAGGCGATCGCCGAGAGCACGGTCGGCACCACCCAGGGCAGCAGCACGATCGCGCGGAAGAAAGCCTTGAACGGCAGCCGCTCGTTCAGGATCAGCGCCAGCCAGAGGCCGAGCGCGAATTTCAGGATCGAGGCCACCACGGTGTAGAGGACCGTGTTGAAGACCGAGAGCCAGAAGACGGAATCCGACCAGAGATACTCGTAATTTTCCAGCCCGATGAAGACGCCTTCGCGGCCGATCTGGGTGTCGGTGAAGCCGAGCCAGACGCCGAGCCCCAGCGGATAGGTGAGGAACAGCAGCAGGATCACCGCCGCCGGCAGCAGGAAGATCGCGCCGAGGATGTTGCGGTTTTCCAGCAGATGCAGGCCGCGTCGCTCGGTGCTGGGGTTGGTGATCGTGGTCGAGGTCATGCAAGGCTTTCTGGCGCGCTATAGTTTCTCGTCATGGTCCGCGTAGGCGGACCATCCACGAGTTTCGTGCCTGGCAAACTCGTGGATGGGCGGCCTTCGCCGACCATGACGACTGAAAAGAACGCCCAGCGGGAGCCAAGTTGGCTCCGCTGGTCGCCCATATGCAAGCCTAGCTCTTGTAATACCGCTTCGCGCGCTGCTCGGCGCGGGCGATCGCGTCCTCCGGCGAACGCTGGCCGGTGACCGCTTCCGCGAACATGTCGACCAGCACGTAATCCGCCATCACGCCGGCCGAGGCTGGCCCGAGCGGACCGGCATAGCCGTTGGTGCGCAAGGTCTCCGAGGCCTTGGCATAGGGCGCGAAGACCGGATCGGCGGTCCAGATCTTGTTGGCTGCGTACGCCTTGAGGGTCTGACAGCAATAGGCGCTGGAGGCTTCGATCCAGGGATCCATCTGCGGCTGCTCGAACATGTACTGCAGGTAGCGCATCGCCGCCTTCGGATACTTCGTATACTTGAAGATCACCGCCGAGGTGACCTGATAGAGCTCGGCGGACTGGCCGCTGGGGCCGATCGGGAAGTTGGTCGAGCCGATGTCGGCCGCGATCTCGGCCAGGGCCGGATCCTTCTTCGCCGCGTAATAGACCGAGACGCCGTTGGCGATCAGCGAGACCTGCTTCGCCAGGAAGGCGCGGTTGTTGTTGACGTCGAGCCAGCTCTCCGTGCCCGGCACGAAGTTCTTGTAGAGCTCGCTCGCATACTTGACGGCTTCCAGCGTCTCCGGGCTGTTGATCGTGACGTTGCCCTGCTCATCGACCATCTTGCCGCCGTGGCTCCAGAGCAGCCAGTGGGCGTAGTTGTTGCCGTCGCCGACGCCATGGCCGTGGGTGAAGCCGGCGCCGAGCCCGTTCTTCTTCAGGCCTTCGCACAGCTTCAGGAAGCCGGCGGTGTCCTTCGGGAATTCGTCGAAGCCGGCGGCCTTCACCAGGCTCTTGCGATACACCACCGCGTTGCCGATGGTGGCCAGCGGCAGGCCGACGAACTTGCCGTCGCGGGTGGCATATGATTTCGGCCCGTCATACCAGCCGCCGTACTTGCTTCCGAGATAGTCGGCAAGCTCGGTGACGTCGAGCAGCTTGTCGGGATACTGGTGCGGGTCGTCGAACCAGACCCACATGATGTCGGGGCCGGAGCCGACATTGGCGGCAACCGCCGCCTTCGGGCGGATGTCCTCCCAGCTCTCCTTGTCGATGCGGACCTGGATGCCGGTTTCCTGGGTGAATTTCTCGGTATTCGCCAGCCACTGCTTCTCGTCGCCCTCGACGAAGGGCGACCAGCGTGTGACACGAAGCGTGGCGCCGTCTTCCGGCGTGATCTTCAGGTCCTGCGCCGAGGCCGGGTTTCCGCCGAGCAATCTTGCGCCCATCGCACCGGCGGCAAGGCCTGCGGTGCCGTGCATCAGTTGTCGCCGCGTGAGTCTGAACTTCGTCATGACGTTTCCTCCGATTGATTTGTTATGGGGAGACGGGAACGAGACGGCGCGATTGAGGGCGCGCAAGCGGATGGCCGGCTGAAGTTCCTCCCGGGAATTGGTTGTCGTGACCGGTCTCTTGGCTGGACCTTCGTGCAAGCAATTCAGCAGGGGCGCGATCTGTTCCCCTGAAGGCGCCGTGCTTCTGAAAGCGCTGTCATTTTAAGGCGATTCTCTTGACGGAAATCAATCCGAAAACGGCGCGCTGCGCTGGCAGGGATACCGACTTTGGTCGAACTTGAAATGCCTGATCAAAGGCTTACGCGCCGGCCGCCGGGAGCCGGCGGACCAGTTCAACCAGGATAGGGGCGTGGGCGGGCGGGGTCCGCTTCCTGGCCTCTTCGATCCCGAACCAGCCGGCCCGGTCGACCTCCGGAAAGGCCGCTTTCTTCCCCGATTTCGGCGGCCATTCCATCTCGAACAGGTTGCTGGTGATGCGCTCGACGTTGAGATCATGCTCGATCGCGAAGGCATGGATCAGCTTGCGGCTCGGCTGCTTCAGCGGCGTCAGTGCAAGCGCCTCGCCTTCGATGCGGGTGCCGATCTCCTCGGCGAACTCGCGGCGCGCTGCGCTGAGCGGCGCCTCGTCCTCCAGGAACTCACCCTTGGGGATCGACCAGGCGCCGAGATCCTTCTTCGCCCAGAAGGGACCGCCGGGATGGGCCAGCAGGACTTCCAGTCCCGCGGCTCCCCGGCGATAGAGCAGCAATCCGGCGCTTTGTTTCGGCATGGCTCCGCCATTAAGGATTAAGGCGGCCGGCAGACTCACATTTTCGTCACCGGCCCTCGGCGAGATTTGCGGCATAATAGCGGGCAAGTCCGCCGCGATCTCGGCGTTCCTCAGGAGCGATACGCATGTTCCAGATCTCCTCGCTGCGTGCCGTGGCCGCGGCCATCGTCATGGCCGGCACTTTGTCTGCCGCCCAGGCGCAGGATTCCACCTTGCAGGATGCGCAGAAGCAGGCGGTCGAGGGCATCGGCAAGCTGCTCGAGGCGCTGCAGATGTTCGTGAAGTCGGTGCCGCAGTATTCGGCTCCCGAAGTGCTGCCGAACGGCGACATCATCATCCGCCGCGTTCACCCCGACAAGACCCCGGCGCCGGAAAAGCCGAAGACCGACGACGGCACCAGCAGCACCTGAAGTCAGGCCGGCGCGATCTGCGTCCGGTTTTGCTGGGTCGCCGCGGCGTGGATCGCGACCGCGATCACGTTCGGAATCCAGGAGGTATAGGCGAGCCAGGGTGACATCGCTGCGTAGCTTTCATAGCCAAGGCCAAAGCCGATCGGGATCTGCAGACGCAAAGTCACCGCGGCGAAGGTCATCGCATAGCTGAACCGCATCAGCAGGCGATGCCGTTCAAAGCGCCGCTGCACCGCTGCCCGCCAGGCCGCGAGCGTCACTCCGATCCAAAGCACTGCGAGCAGGCCGAAGCCGAATCCCGCGACCGGGCCGCCGGTCGCCTCGAACGCGGTCGCGAGCCCGGCCGTCCCGGCGATGACGCAGGCGGCGACATAAACCCGGCCCGACCAGCGATGCAGTTGACGATATCGGCTGCGCAGGCCCGGCAGGAATTGGAACGGGCCGATCAGCAGCGCCACCGGCGCCACCAGCATGTGGGTGAGTGTCCGCAGCGGGAATTGCTCGATCAAGCCGCGGATGTCGACATCGATTCCCGGCCAGGCGCCGAACGGCGCGGCGGCGAAGCGCAGCGAAAAGAGCGCGACGCCCGCGGCGAGCAGGGTCATCGCGGCCATGCCGAAGCGGGAAACGCGCTGGCCCATGGTCATTCTCCAGGTTACGATCTGAACACTGTCAAGCAGGATAGAGGCTGATTTGAACACTGTCAAGATTGCGCGTGGCAAGCGGCCGGCGCGGCGCGGCTATCACCACGGCGATCTCCGCCAGGCGCTGATCGCCGCCGCGGAAGCGCTGGTGGTCGAGCGCGGTGTTGACGGCTGCACCTTGCGCGAGGCGGCGCGGCGCGCCGGCGTCTCGCCGGCGGCGCCGGCGCACCACTTCAAGGATATGCGCGGCCTGCTGACCGAAGTGGCGCTGCTCGGCTTCCGCGATTTCGCCGATGCGCTCGAAGCCGCCGACCGGCGCGGTGGTGCGGATCCGCAGCTTCGCCTGCGCGAGCAGGGCGCCGCTTATGTCGCCTTTGCGCTGCAGTATCCGGGCCGCTTCCTGCTGATGTTCCGGCACGACAAGCACGACAAGGACAACGCGGAATTCGTCGCCGAGGCGAAACGCGCCTACCGGATTCTGGAAGACGCGGTGCGGGCCGCCACCGGCACGCCGCCCGGCGCCGCGCTGCCGGCCGAGGGGCAGGGTTTCCTGCTGGCCACCTGGTCGAGCGTCCACGGCTTCGCCCATCTGGCGCTCGGCGGCGAGCTCGGCCATCCGCCGGAGACCAAGCGCGGCAAAAGCGCGATACTGGAAACGCTGCTGCCGGCTATGCTGCAGCACCTGCCCCGATTGCCGTCGCGGTGAAGGGGTAACAATTGAAGAAGCAGGCTAGATGACCGCAGCACCCGACCGCGATTCTCTCAACGCCTTTTGCCGGCATGTCGACATTCGCATTCCGGGCAAACCCCGCGGCCCGCTCGATGGACTCGGCTTCGCGGCCAAGGACATCTTCGACGTCGAAGGCCACACCTGTTGCTGCGGCAATCCGGACTGGCTCAGCAGCCACGCGCCCGCGACCCGCACCGCGCCGGTCATCACGCGCCTGGTCGAGGCCGGCGCCACCATGGTCGGCAAGACCTTGACCGACGAGCTCGCCTACAGCCTCAATGGCCAGAACTTCCATTACGGCACGCCGCGCAACGGCGGCGCCCCCGATCGCATTCCCGGCGGCTCCTCGAGCGGTTCGGTCTCTGCGGTCGCCAACGGCGCCGCGGATTTCGCGCTGGGCAGCGACACCGGCGGCTCGGTGCGCATCCCCGCCTGCCTCAACGGCATCTTCGGCATCCGCCCCACCCATGGCGCCACCGATCTCGGCGGGGTGATGCCGCTGGCGCCGAGCTTCGACACCGTCGGCTGGTTCGCCCGCGATGTCGCGCTGCTGGCGAAGGTCGGCGACGTGCTGCTGCCCGAGGACAGCACCAAGGATCCCCTCGGCCGTGTGATCCTCATTCCGACCGATGCCTGGGCGCTCGCCGATCCGGAGGTGCGCGCGGTCCTGTGGGCAGCGCTCGATCGTCTGGTCTTGCCGAAGCGGCAGGAGATCGACCTCGCCGGTCCGAGCGGCGGCCTCGACGCCTGGCGCGTTACCTTCCGCACCATCCAGATGCGCGAGATCTGGGCGCAGCACGGCGCCTGGATCGAAAGCTGCAAACCCGCCTTCGGGCCGGAGATCGCCGAACGCTTTGCGCTCGCCAAAGAAACCGCCGCCAAGCCCGATGAGGGTGAGGTGAAGCTGCGTGAGGAAGTCCGTTCGCTGGTGGATGAATACCTGGCCAATGGCGCGGTGATGGTGATCCCGACCGCCGCCGACATCGCGCCGCTGAAGACCCAGTCCGCGGCGGACTCGCTCCGTTTCCGCGACCGCACCTTGAGCCTGACCGCGCTCTCGAACCTGACCGGTGTGCCCCAGGTGCAGGTTCCGGCCGGCCGGGTGCAGGGTGCCCCAGTCGGCCTCTCCTTCATCTCCGCCCGCGGCAGCGACCGCGCGCTGCTCAAGTACGCGGCGGTCGCGACGGTTTAGCTGTCGTAGCTGAGGATGGTGCTGAACGGCACGTTGAGCCGTTCGCGCCCGGCGAGGAAGGTGAGCTCGATGATCGAGGCGGCGCCCACGACCTCGGCGCCGACCTGGCGCAGCAGCTGGATCGCCGCCGCCATGGTGCCGCCGGTCGCCAGCAGGTCGTCCAGCACCACCACCCGCTCGCCCGGCTGGATCGCGTCGGCCTGCACCTCGACCACGTCCTGGCCGTATTCGAGGTCGTAGTGGTGGCGGATCACCTCGCCCGGCAGCTTGCCGCGCTTCCGCACCATCACGAA
>JAYSFH010000141.1:8167-8429 GCA_041913405.1 Dongia sp.
AGGAGAGGGGCGCTGCAACCAGGAAGCCGCGGCTCTCGATCCCGACCAGCTTCTGCGGCTTCAAGGGCTCGATCGCGGTCCGCAGCTGATCCACCGTCTCGCGCCAGGCCTCGGGATTAATCAGCAGGGTCGAGATGTCGTAGAACAGGATGCCCGGCTTCGGGAAATCCGGGACGTGCCGGACATGCGCCTTCAGGTCGAATTCTGGCTTCATCGCGAAATCCCAGTCTGGCGTAAAGTCGTCCGGAGAATAGGCCCGGTA
>JAYSFH010000142.1:0-8427 GCA_041913405.1 Dongia sp.
GCGACGGCATTGGCGACGGGCGCCAGCATGCCGGCGGCCTTGCCGTTGCGGTCGGTCTCGGTCAGCTGTTCGTAGATCTTGTCGTTCTTTCCCTGTTTCAGCTCGGCGGCGCGGTAGCGCAGCATCAAATGCGGGAAGTCGAGCGCCCATTCATGCGGCGGCACGTAGGGACACTTGGTCATGAAGCAGAGGTCGCAGAGCGTGCAGGCATCGACCACCTGCTTGTAGTCCGCAGGGGCGACGCCGGCCATTTCGTCGGGCGAGGCATCGGCGAGGTCGAACAGGCGCGGGAAGGAATCGCAGAGATTGAAGCAGCGGCGACAGCCATGGCAGATGTCGAAGACGCGGTGCATCTCCGC
The DNA here is from genome assembly GCA_041913405.1 of Dongia sp. GTDB lineage: Bacteria > Pseudomonadota > Alphaproteobacteria > Dongiales > Dongiaceae > Dongia. The sequence continues at coordinate 360 of JAYSFH010000142.1, forward strand.
TTCGATCTTCGCCATGTCGTAGAAATCGGGATCCTGCCACGCGATCGGGTGGCGGACCGGTGGCTCTAGGCTGCCTTCGCGCATCGCCCTATCCGAGAGAGTGTCGACGGGAAAGGTGGAAGCATCGGCCGGACCGCGCCGACAGAAACTTCGGCGCGGCACCGGCGGATGTCATCGGCTGGCTGAGATCAGCCGAGGGTGTCGAGCGCCTTCTGGAAGCGGCCGGCATGCGACTTCTCGGCCTTGGCCAGGGTCTCGAACCAGTCGGCGATCTCGTCGAAGCCCTCTTCGCGGGCGGTGCGGGCCATCCCCGGGTACATATCGGTGTACTCATGGGTCTCGCCGGCGATCGCCGCCTTGAGGTTCGGCGCGGTGCCGCCGATCGGGAGACCGGTCGCCGGATCTCCGGTCGCCTCGAGGAATTCGAGATGGCCGTGGGCATGGCCGGTCTCGCCTTCCGCCGTCGAGCGGAACACGGCGGCGACGTCGTTATAGCCTTCGACATCGGCCTTTTGTGCGAAATAGAGGTAGCGACGGTTGGCCTGGCTCTCGCCGGCGAACGCGGCCTTCAGGTTGCCTTCGGTCTTGGAGTTCTTGAGGTTTGCCATTTGCTTGCTCCCTTTTGCAGTGGCGGAGTCGTTTCTCGGCAGTGTTCTTGTCGAAACGGTCTCAAGGCCGGTCCAGCGCAACACGGATCCGATCCCCGAACGAATCATAGGCAGCCGAAACGGCGCCTGTCAACGGATTAGAACCACTCTAAATAGAGCGTCTCGCGACTGAAATAAAAGGCGAAAGGATCAGTCGCGGGTGACGCGGACGATGACTTCCACGCGTTCGATGCGGGTACCCTTGGGCGGCTCCGGCAGGCGCGCGAGCGCGACCGAGTCCCCGGGAATGTCCTCGAGATGGCCGTTCGCCTCGATGAAGAAGTGATGGTGGTCGGACGTGTTGGTGTCGAAGTAGGAGCGTCCCGGCTGCACCACCACCTCGCGCAGCAGGCCCGCGGTGGTGAACTGGTGGAGCGTGTTGTACACGGTCGCGAGCGACACCCGCACCCGCGCCGAGGTGGCTTCCTGGTGCAGCTGCTCGGCGGTCACGTGGCGATCGCCGGCATCGAACAGGAGCTTGGCCAGGGACATGCGCTGGCGGGTCGGTCTGAGACCGGCGGACCGCAACTTCTGGACCATGGGGGTGAAGGGGCGCGCTTCCATGACCGGAATATTGCCATATCCGCCGAAGGCTTGGAACCCGATTTTATAATCGTTAAAGAACCCGCTCAGCCCGGCTCCAGCGTCGCCAGGAAAGCCGGCGCGACCATGTATTCGATGTATTCGTAGACCCGCGTGCCCTGCACTCGCCGGAAGGCAGCCCGGGCCGTCGGCTTATCGCCGGCGAGCGCCGCCTGGACCCCGATATAGAACTCGATCTCGCAGCGGCGCTGCTTCTGCTCCCGTGCGTCGCCGCTCCGGCCGGCGCGCCGCAAGCCCTCGCCATCGAGCTTGCCGGCCATGAAATCGATGACCGGTCGCGGCCAGTCGGCGAACTGCCGCTGCGCCTCGCCGAGCGTCTGCTGCGCCCCCTCCGCATCGCCCTTGGCGCGCTGGATCATCGCCTTCCAGATCCACCAATAGACCCAGTTGCTGCCGGCGATGCCGCGCTCGGCCATGGCAAGCGCATCGTCGTAGCGTCGATCGAGGTAGTAGGCGAAGGTGCTGGCGATCATCCAGCCATCGGGCTCGAGCGCGGCGGCGCGGTCGGCTTCGGTCACCGCCGCCGCGATCTCGCCCTTCCAAAGCAGCAGCAGCCCGATCTCCTCGGCATAATCCGGTTGATCCGGATTCATCGCCACGGCGCGCGCGGTATCGTCGGCAGCCGATTCGAAATCGCCCAGACGGCGCTTGGCCGCGCCGCGGTAGAAGAGCGAATCCGCCTGCTTCGGATCGAGGCGCACCGCCTGCTCCAAAGCCTCGAGCGCCTGCTTGGGTTGGTCGTGATCGAGGCTGACGCGGCCGATCATCTGGAAGGCGCCGAAATACTCCGGGTCGATATCGACCGCAGCGCGGTAGCTCTTCAGCGCGTCTTCATAGCGCTCCTGATCGTAGAGGGCGCGGCCGAGATCCATCAGCACATTGTAATGCGGGGTGTCGTCGGCGATGCCGGCTTCCAGCAAGCGCCGGCAAGCCGCCTCGCGATCGGTCGCGCGGAGACCCTCCACGGAGCCGCAGACCGCTTTGTCGTCCCCAGGCGGCTTGGGCAGAGTGACCGTCATCCCTTCCGACTCCTGCGGCGCTTCCGGGGCCGCCGCGGGCGGCGGCGTGATCGCCGGGGGCGGCGGCTGGTCGGTGACCGCGCTCGCCGCGACGAAGCCGACCTGTCCGGAGGCGAGCTTCACCCGCCACCAGGCATCGTCGCTGGTGCGTCCGGTCGCTTCGAGCTCGGTGTTCGCGGCGAGGTGGGTGACGATCTTCGCATCGCCGGCCGGCGCTTCGCGGAGGCGTGCCTTGTCCTTGGCGAAGAGCTTCGCGCTGAACGCGATGACGTCGGGAAGCGGCGGCGTGGCGGCGGGCGCCGGGGCTTCGAGGGCCGCGAGGCGCTGCTCGGCCCGGCTCGCAAACGCGCCTTTGGGATACTTGTTGAGATAGGCGCGGTAGCTCTCGGCCGATGGGTCGGCCTCGACCGCATCCCAGAAGGCGGATTCGACGGCCGCGACATCGGGCGTTCCGGCCGCGGCCGAGACATCCGGCGCCGGGTGCAGCACGCGGTCGGCGCTTTGGCCGTCCGGTTTTGCGCGCAGGCGCGCCAGCGGGGCGAAATCGCCGTCGGGATATCTTTCAAGGTAGGCCTGGTAGTCTTCGGCGCTCTTGCTCTCCTTGATCGCGTCCCAGAAGGCGAGCTCGATCGCCTTGGGGTCGACGGCATTGCTCGCGGCCGGCGTAGGCGCTGCGGCGGCGGGCACGAAATAGAAGGGCGCGGTCAGCGAGGAGGCGTCCCAGGGCACCTGCTTCTTGTCGGTGGCCTCGAGCACCCGGCCACGCACCTCCTGGAAGACGTCGTTGATGCTGGCGCCGGGTCTGGTGATCGCCGCCGCCAGGGCGGTGGTGTAGGGGCTGTTGCCGCCCGCCCCATCCTCGGCGACGTCGCCCGGCGCGGTCGAATAGGCGATGAAGCTGCCCATCGGCCGGATGCTGGGATCGGCCAGGCCTCGCGTGACGGCGCGGAAGCCGCGCGACAGCGGGTTGTTGCGGCAGGCGTCGAGGATGACGATGTTGACCGCGGATTCGGCGAAGGCCATCTGCTTCATCACCAGATCGACCGGCACCGCCTCGAACTCGACATCGGGCTCGCGGGCGATCTTGGCGTGAATCGGGATGAGATAGTTGGTGCCGCCGACCTGCAGGCCGTGTCCGGCATAGAAGAAGAGACCGGTGGCGCCGCTGCCCGCCGTGGCGAGGCGCTCGCCGAAATCCTGCACCTTGCGTTTCATCGCCGCGAGATCGGCATCCTCGGCTTCGATCACCTCGAAGCCGATGCCCTTCAGGGTCTGCGCCATCAGCCGGGCATCGTTGGCGGGATTGGGCAGCTGCCCGAGATCGCCGCCATAGCTGGAATTGCCGATCACCAGGGCGACGCGCGGCTCGGCCTGCGCAATGCCCGAAAGCAGAAGCAGGCTTGCAAGCGCGGGCGCGATCAACCGCAACAGCCGCATCGGCGCGATCCGCCCTCCGCTCACATATTTGCGAGCCGGGCTTTGGCCGCGGCAAACTCCAGCGTCCAATAGGCGCGGGTCGCCAACGCCGCTTGCAGCGCGCTCCGCGCCGCGTCCTTGTCGCCGTTCAAGTAGGCCCATTCGCCGGCGAAGAAGTTCAACGCGCAGAGCTGCTCGAAGCCGGTGTTGCCGTCGCGGTCCTTCGCCGCCGCCTTGGCCTTCGGGAGGCTGGTAGCGCCGGAGAGCGTGTCATAGACCGGGCCTGGCCAGACATCGCCCGCAGCAGCCTTGCCGCTTTCGAGCGCGGCGGTGGCGCCGCCGGCATCGCCCTTCGCCTTCTTCGCGAGCGCCGACCAGAGCGGCGCGGTCGGCGCCTTGGAGGCAGACGCCTGGCTCGCGGCCGCATCGTGGTTGCCGGTGAAGTAGTTGACCGCCGCCAGGGTCAGCGAGCGCCGGTTGGCATCGGCGGCCGTGCCGCGCTCGAGCGCGACTTTGGCCGCGGCGAGATCGCCGCGCGCGATGTTGATCTCGCCGAGCTTCTCGTAATAGAGCGCGGGATCGTTGGGGACGAGCAAGGCGCGCTCGACCTCGAGCTTCGCCTTCTCGAAATCGCCGACCCCGATATAGGAGAGGCTGCGGTAAAAGACGATGTCGCTGTCCTGGTTGTCGAGCTGTGCGGCCTTTTCGAAGGCGGCGCGCGCTTCCGGGAAGCGGCGCTGGTCGAGCCGCACCAGGCCGATCCGGGTGTAGATCGAAGGATCGCGCGGCGCGAGGGCCGCCGCCTGCTCGTATTTGCGGATCGCATCGTCGCGGCGCTTCGCCTGGTTGAGCGCCGCGGCGAGATCACCCAAGGCCGCGATCTTCGCCTTGTCGTCTGCAGCCCTCGCCACCAGACGCTCGCAGGCGGCGACCCGGCCGTTGCCCGATGCCGTGGAAGTCGGCTTGCAGATCTCCTCGTCGGGGCCGCTCGGTTCCGGGGCAGCGGCCGGCTCGGACTTCTTCTTCTGCGCTACGTCGACCGGCTTCTCGCTCACGACGGTGCGGTGCATGTAGCCGCTCTGCCCGGCGACCTCTACCCGCCACCACTTGCCGTCGGTGGAGAGGCCGGTCGCTTTCACTTCGGTGTTGGTCTTCAGCTTGGTGACCAGCGCCGCCTTGGGATCCGGCTGGGCCCGCACCTGGCCACCATTGGTCGCGTAGAGCGTGGCATTCTGCGCGACGAAGGTGAGCGCGGGCGCCGGGCTGGGAGCCGGGGCGACAGCCACGGAAGGCTGCGCCGGTGGCTCGACTGCAGCCGGCGCCGGGGCGCCGTATTGCTCGACCCGGAGCTTCGCGAGATCGACGAACTCGCCGTTCGGGTATTTCTCGAGATAGGCCTTGTAGTCGTCGGCATTCTTGCTGGACTTGATCGAGTTCCAGTAGGCGATGTCCTGCTGCTGCGGATCCACCGCCGGCGCGGCCGGCGCCGGTTCGGGCGCGGGCGCCGCGACCGTGTATTTCTTCAGCCGGAGCTTGGCGAGATCAACGAAGTTGCCGTTGGGATATTTGTCGAGATAGCCCTGGTAATCCTCGGCCTTCTTGCTGTCCTTGATCGCATTCCAGTAATCGAGCTCGCTCTGCGCCTGAGCGATTTGAATGGGGGCCGCCGATGGATCGGCGGTCGCGGGCAGGCTCAGGGGCGACGCCGCCAGAAACAGCGCGGCAGACCATGCAAGCTTCGGAATCATGCCCTTCGGATTCATGCTCGGATCGTCGCTCCCTGTTAATCGCTTGAAAGACCCGTCCCGGCTCACTTCTGCTGCATCTTTACCAGAAGCGTGCGCGCTGCGGCACAGGCCAGGAGGTCGGGGACCTTGATTTCGGAGGATTGCCGGAGCATGCCTTCGGCCTGCTGGCGATCGCCTTCCCGCAACATGAGCTTGGCGTCGTTGACCGGGTTGGGCAGGTGGCCGAGATCGCCGCCATAGTCCGAATTGCCGACCACCAGCGCGACGCGCGGCTCGGCATCCGCGTCCGGTCCGCCGAGGACACAGAGCCAACCGCATAACAGGATGCTCAACAGGGCGCGGCCGGCCAAGGCACGCATCGCCCGTTCCTCCCCCCGGTACCCGCCCCGACCACCGGGGCCAGCGGGCTTACTTTACAACGGATTGCAGCGGGAGATAACCCTCGCCACTGTTCCAGAGGGAGACCTTGTACCAGCGCCCGTCGCTGCTCTGAGCCGTGGCCAGCATGGGACCGCCCTGCGTCGCCTGCCAGATCGGCTGGCCGCCCGCCGCGTCGAAGATCATGGCGCCGGGGCGGACGTTGATGGTCTTGGAGATGTCGTTGAACGACAGCGAGGACGCCGTTTGTTGCGGCTGGGGTTGCGGCATGGGCTGCCCCTGCGGGATGGCGATCCCGAATTGGCTGGCGGCCTGCGAAAGCAGCTGCTGGGCCACGTCATTGCCTTGCGGCACGGACTGCTGCTGCTCCGCCGCGGCGACGGGCACGAAGGCATCGGCACCGAGGGTCTGCGGCTGGGCCGGCTGCGATTGCACCGGAGCCGCCGATGCCGTCTGCACCGGCTGCTCGGAGACCACGCTGTTGTGCATATAGCCGATCTGGCCGTCTGCGAGCTGGACCCGCCACCACTTGCCATCGGTCGAGATGCCGGATGCCGTCACCTCGGCATTGGTCGGCAGCTTGGAGAGCATCTGCGCCTTGGCGCTCGGCTCGGCCCGCACCTGGCCGCCGTCCTTGGCGTAGACAACCTGGCTCTGCGCGATGAAGCTCGCTCCCGCCGGCTTGGCGACGGTCGTTTGGGCCGCCGCATCGGATTGCTTCGGCGGCTGCACGGTCTGGCCCGCATCGGCACTCGCGACCTGGGCACTGCCGCCTTTCAGTTCCACGAGCTTGGCTTTCGCGCGCTCGACGTAGAGGCCGTTCGGATATTTCAGCAGATAGAGCTCGATGGCGTCGGAGTCGTTGCCGTCGGCGACGCACTCCCAATATGCCTTTTACAACGCCAAGGGATCATCCGCCGCGGGCGCGGCCGGCGTTGCCGGCGGCGGCGTGAGCGCGGCCACCTGCCCCGCTTCGGGCGGCTTGAAGTAGAAGCGGCCGGTCAGCGAGGAGGAATCCCAGGGCGTCTGCGTGTTGCCGGTCGAAGCCAGCACCTTGGTGCGCACCTCCTGGAACACGTCGGCGATGGAGAGGCCGGGCTGGGTGATGGTCTCGGCCAGGGCGGTCGTATAGGGGCTGTTCGCGCCGTCGCCGTCGGCCGCTGTCGAGCCGGGTGCGGTCGAATAGGCGATGAAGCTGCCGCGCGGCGTCGCCTTGATCTCGGCGAGACCGCGGCTGGCGCTGCGGGCAGAGCTCGGCAGCGGGTTGTTGCGGCAGGCATCGAGGATGATGATGTTCACCGCGCTGCCGGCGAAATCCATCTGCTGCAGCACCGTCGAGGCCGCGACCGCCTCGAGCGCGACATCGGCTTCGCGTTCGAGCTTGGCGTCGATCGGGATCAGATAATTCTCGCCGGCGACCTGCACGCCGTGACCGGCATAGAAGAAGAGACCCGTGCCTTCGGAGCCCGCCGCCGCCAGCTTCTTGCTGAACGCGGCGATCGCCTGCTTGATCTCATCCGCGCCGGCATCCTCCGCCTCGACCACGTCGAAGCCGACGCTCTTCAGCGTCTTGGCCATCAGCTTGGCGTCGTTGGCGGGGTTGGGCAGCGCCGGCAGACCACCTTGATAGGCCGAGTTGCCGATCACCAGCGCGACGCGGGGCTCCGCTTGCGCCGGGTACGCGAGGAGCAACCCGACCGCGAGCGCGCAGCCGGCGCTGAGAGCGCCCAAGGCTTTCACGCCACGCCGGCAGATGGAAAGCTTCATGACTGTCAGGTTCCGAGCGGCAGGGGCGCGAGAACGACCGAGCCGAGAAAATAGTCCAAAGGAATGGCCGAGATTATAGGCCTAGTCGGCACAGTCTCAAAGCTGGGCCTAGCCCGCCGCCCCACACCTAAATGCAAGTAAATTAATCCTAAATTGGCCGCGGCAACGACAGACGGCCTCAGCGCGAAGCCGCGCCTTCATCCATGCCGATGCGCCATTCCTCGGCCACCCCCAAATGGGGGTCCTCGGATTCCGGCTTGAGCGCCCGCATTTCGGCCGGCGCGCAAAGCCGCCCGAGCGCCCAGACCGCCGCCTCGCGGACCAGGGGCGAGGGATCGGCGAGATGCGGCCGGGCGGCGGCCTTGAGGTCCGCGGCCCCGCTGTTGCCGACGGCGATCAGCACGTTGCGCAGGAAGCGGTCGCGGCCGATCCGCTTGACCGGCGAGCCGGCGAAACGCCGCCGGAAGGCGGCATCGTCGAGACTCGCGAG
>JAYSFH010000143.1:0-8408 GCA_041913405.1 Dongia sp.
CATCAGCATCCGGTCGCCCTGGCTGGACAGGATGTAGCCGGGCAGCAGCGTCGCCATCTCGAGCCACTGGGCGCGGGCGAGCGGGTCCCAGGCGTCGCTGCCGGCGGGCATCCGGGCGACCACGTCGTCGTCGGGCGTGGGCACGGCGGCCGCCCGCAGGTCCGCGGTCAGCAGGCCCTTCACCGCGCTCGTCGAGTCCCAGCGCGGCCGGTGCGAGATCGCCGGGTCGTCCGGGTCGAGGTTGGCGCCGAAGAAGCTGCGCGCGCCACAGGCCTGGCCGGAGAGCGAGGCGTTCGAAGACTGGCAGGTGACGGCCGGGTGGAGCGAGGGCTTCGCGGCGGAATGGCGGCCGGGCGAAGCCGGCGCGGAGGCACGCCTCGCCGACTTGCTCGATAAGGCCGACAGCTATGACGAGACCCGCGACCGGCCGGATTGGGAAGGCACATCGCGCCTCAGCCCACATCTCGCCTGGGGCGAGATCAGCGTGCATGAGATCTGGCGGCGCTTGCATGAGCGGCATGGCGAGGCCGCCCTGCCCTTCCTGCGGCAATTGGGCTGGCGCGATTTCAACAGTCACCTGCTCTACCATTTCCCGAAGCTGCCTAAGGAAGCCTGGTCGGCGAAGTTCCGCGGCTTTCCCTTCCTGCCGCATGGCAAGGGGCTGAGGGCCTGGCAGCGCGGGTTGACCGGCTATCCGATCGTCGATGCCGGGATGCGGCAGCTCTGGGCCACCGGCTGGATGCACAACCGCGTGCGCATGATCGCCGCCTCCTTCCTGATCAAGGACCAGATGATCGACTGGCGACGCGGCGAAGCCTGGTTCTGGGACACGCTGGTCGATGCCGATCTCGCGCAGAATGCCGGCAACTGGCAATGGGTGGCCGGCAGCGGCGCCGATGCCGCGCCCTATTTCCGCATCTTCAATCCCGTGACCCAGAGTCGAAAATTCGATCCGGACGGCGCCTATGTCCGGCGCTGGGTTCCGGAACTGGCGAATCTGGATGCAAAAGCCATCCATGCGCCTTGGGAAGCGGCGCCGCTGGATCTAGCGGCGGCCGGCGTGGCGCTCGGCAAGAATTACCCAATGCCGATCCTGGAGCATGACGAGGCGCGGAAGCGGGCCTTGGCGGCTTACGAGGAGATTCGCTGACCCTAAAACAAAAGCGGCGGCCCGAAGGCCGCCGCCAGTTTAGAGGGAACGCTCGAGTAGACTCAGTAGGCCCAGCTGGCCGCAACACTCTCACGAACAACCGCGCTGCCGCCCGTGGGTTCCATCCGTTTTGCCGCGCGGAGGTGGCGGACCGTCGGCCGCCTGTCGGCCGCCGGCTGGTACCAGATGGAGAACTCGCCCAGGGACTGGAGATAGCCGGCGACATTGGCTTCATCGGCGATTTCGATGGAATCGATGCCGCAGCGGTCCATGAACAGATACTGGTCGCGCAGCACATTGCCGACCGCGCGGATCTCGCCGCCATAGCCGAGGCGCTGGCGCAGCGCCCGGGCATGGGAATAGCCGCGGCCGTCGGTGAATTTCGGAAATTCGAGCACGATCAGCGAAATCCGCTCGAGATCCTCGGCGATCGCCATCGGCGACTGGTCGCTCTTCAGCCGCACACCCAGTGGTGCGTTGCGGCCCAAGAGCGTGTCGCGCTCCTTCAGCCAGCGGTCGAGCGAGACCACCGCGGGCTTGCCTTCCGGCAGAGCCGCGTCGTCCGCGACGGTCAGCCAATCATTCGGCTGCAGGGCGCCGTGCTTGAGAATTGCCATAGACTTTCTCCTTGAACGGATCGAGGCCGAGGCGGCGGAAGGTTTCCAGGAACCGCTCGTCCTTGTTGGTCCGTTTTTCCAAATAGACGTTCACGATATTCTCGACGGCATCCGCGACCTGATCGATGGAGAAGGCGGGTCCCATGATCTTGCCGATCGACGCATCGTCCTTCGACGAGCCGCCGAGGGTGATCTGGTAGAACTCCTCGCCCTGCTTATCGACGCCGAGGATGCCGATATTGCCTGCGTGGTGATGCCCGCAGGCGTTGATACAGCCGGAGATGTTGAGGCGAAGCTCGCCGATCTCCTCCAGCCGCTGGAAGTCGTTGAAGCGCCGCGACAGGCGCTGGGCAATCGGGATCGACCGTGCGTTCGCCAGATTGCAATAGTCGAGGCCCGGGCAGGCAATGATGTCGGTCAGGAATCCGACATTCGGATTCGCGAGGCGCACCGCCGCGAGGCGCTGCCACAGCGCGTAAAGATCCTGCTGCCGCACGCTCGGCAGGACCAGGTTCTGGTGATGGGTGACCCGGATGGTCTTGAAGCTGTATTCGTCGGCAAGATCGGCGATCAGGTCCATCTGATCGGCCGAAGCGTCGCCCGGCGCACCGCCCTCGGGTTTGAGAGAGATCGAAACGATGCGATAGCCGTCGACCTTATGCGGATGGGTGTTGGCCCGGACCCAGCGCGCGAAGGCGGCGTCGCTGCGCTTCGCGGTCTCGAGCTCGGTCGAGATCACCGGCAGCTTCTCGTATTCCGGCGGCGTGAAATAGGCCTGGATGCGCGCCACCTCTTCCTTGGGCAGGGTCAGCACGCCGTCCTTGATCCTCTCCCATTCCTCCTCGACCAGGCGCGCGAACTCCTTGGTGCCGGTCGCGGCGACCAGGATCTTGATCCGCGCCTTGTAGAGGTTGTCGCGGCGGCCGAGCAGGTTGTAGACCCGCAGGATCGCCTCGAGATAGCTCAGCAGATGCTGCTTCGGCAGGAAGCTGCGGATCGTCGGGCCGATCGCCGGAGTGCGGCCCATGCCGCCGCCGACGATGACCTCGAAGCCGATCTCGCCGGCCTCGTTCTTCACCATCTTCAGGCCGATGTCGTGGAACTTCACCGCGGCGCGGTCGTGGCTGGCGCCGGTAACGGCGATCTTGAACTTGCGCGGCAGGAAGGCGAACTCCGGGTGCAAGGTCGACCACTGGCGGATGATCTCAGCCCAGACCCGCGGGTCCTCGATCTCGTCGGGCGCCACGCCGGCGAAATGATCGGCGGTGGTGTTGCGGATGCAGTTGCCGCTGGTCTGGATCGCGTGCATCTCGACTTCGGCGAGATGGTCCAGGATGTCCGGGACGTCCACCAGCTCTGGCCAATTGAACTGGATGTTCTGCCGGGTGGTGAAATGGCCGAAGCCCTTGTCGTAGCGCCGCGCGATGAAGGCGAGCTTGCGCAGCTTCTTCGACGAGAGCTCGCCGTAGGGGATCGCGATCCGCAGCATATAGGCATGGAGCTGCAGGTAGACGCCGTTCTGCAGGCGCAAGGGGCGGAACTCGTCCTCGGTCAGCTCACCGGCCAGGCGACGCTCGACCTGGCCGCGGAACTGCTTCACGCGCTCGGCAACGAAGGTGGCGTCAAATTCGTCGTAACGGTACATCGTTCAGATCAACCTGCGATCCTGGCGGTCCAGGAACCCTGGTCCGGCACAATGGTGGGGAGACGGCTGGCGCGGATGCGCTCGCGCGCGCTGGCGGCCTGCAGGCCTTCCGGCGTTTCGTTGAACTCGGCGAGATAGGGGCCGACGATCAACTGCGCCTTCACGTCGATGCCGGCGGCTTCGAGCGCGGCATTGGCTTCGGCCTCGTCGCGCAGCAGCTTGCTCTCGGCATAGTCCTCCGACCATTTGAGCTCTGGAGTCAGCCAGACGATGACGCCGTCGCGCAGGCGGTTGGCGGTCACGACTTGGACGGTCATTGGGCAACTCCCATACGCTTGGCTGCTGCGGGTGCCCGCAGCACCACGACCCGCGCGTCCTGCGGCAGGTCTGCATTCACATCGACCCGCAGCGCATCGCGACGGGCGTAATCCAGAATTTCCGGTGCGACGTTCGAATCATGGGCGATCACGTCGGCCTGGCGCAGCGCGCGCAAGGTGCCGAGCGTGAGATCGTCGCCGCGGTTGGAGGCGAGCTCGATCACGGTGACCGCCCCTGCCCCACTCTCGACAGCATCGGATGCATTGAGGTCGCGGATGATCTTGCGGGCGGCGCGGAAGTCTTCGCCCGCCATCACCAGATCGGCACCCTCACCCTCGAAGAAGCGCTCCCAGAAGCGGCGGCGCGTGGCGTTGTCGGTGACGCGCGTCTGCACCGCGGCGCGGAAGCGGCGGGCGAAGGCGGCAAGGCGATCGAGGCCGTTCGGCAGCACGTCTTCGATCGTGGCCCGGATCCGCTGCGCCAGGATCGGCGCGCTGCCGCCGGTCGAAATGCCGATCACGATCTCGCCGCGATCGACCACCGCCGGCATGATGAAATCGGAAAGCTCGGGACGATCGACCACGTTGACCGGAATGCCGGCGGCCCGTGCCGCTTCGGAGACCGCACGATCGCGCGCGTCGTCGCCGGTCGCGCCGAAGACCAATGCATAGCCTTCGAGCGAGGCAACGCTGTCCACGCAGTCGACTCGCGCGCCCGCGGCTTTGAGCAGACGCTGCTTGGCTTCGGCAGCGTGACCGCTGCCGACCACCAGGACCGGGCGGCCCGAGAGCCGCATGAAAATCGGAAAGGACTGCATCTTGGTCTAATTTACACAGTGAGCTTGCTAATACGACGGATCGAGAAGTTTTCCTGTTCTCTCAAATACGTATTCGGACCCCTTTAAGTCAAGATCATTGCCCACAAATCACTGCATTTCACACTGTTGTGTGAAATAAATAAAGCTCAGGCCCGGCTTGCGCGGAAGCCCATCGCGCCCCACCTGACGGACAGATATGATTGCAATGTTTGCAACGGTTTGACCTGAGGGACTGCCCCCTTGGACCAGCACCAGATCCAGCCCACCGCCCCCCATGACCACACCCGCTGCATTGCAGATGCGCTGGGGCTGGCCGAGACGGTTTGTGCCAAGCGTGGGGCCAGACTGACCCCGCTCCGCCGCCGGGTGCTGGAACTGGTCTGGAACAGCCACCGGCCGGTGGGGGCCTATGCCATCCTGGACGACCTCCGGGAGGGCGATAAGGCGGCGGCGCCGCCGACGGTCTACCGCGCCCTCGACTTCCTGATGGAGCAAGGGCTGATCCACCGGATCGAGAGCCTGAACGCCTTCGTCGGCTGCGACCATCCGGAAGACCGGCATGTCAGCCAGTTCCTGATCTGCACCCACTGCAGCGCGGCCGTCGAGATCGACGACCGCGGCATCGCCAATGCGGTGAAGAAGAGCGCCGCCGAAGCGGGCTTCACGGTGAACCGGTTCACCGTGGAACTGCAGGGCACCTGCCCGGCTTGCGCGAAAGCGGCCTGACGATCACCCAGAATCGAAACGCCGCCGCGTTGCGGATGCCCGCAAGCACGACGGCGGTCGAGCCATCTCAAGAATGCGTGGAATCAGATCCCGCTGGCGAAGGTGAGCATCACCACGCCGAGGCAGATCACCGCGAGCGCGAATGACACCGCCAGGATGATGCGGACGCGCCCGGTGGTTTCTGCCGCGCGGGCGTCCTCGATGCCGACAGTTCGATGACCCTCGGTATTTTCAATCTCGTGGTCGGGCCGGAGCTCGTGCTCGAGATGATCCGGGTGATGACCTGCCGTCTGATAGGTCGCCATGGCGCAGCCCTCCTCATAAGGGGAGCGCGGCTCGTTCGTTCATCCGCGCATATGAGGAAAAAACGGAAACTGCGCTGACAGGTTCCCGAAAATAAGCGGCTATGCAGGCGCGCGGGGTGCTAGCGCCGCAGGCTGCGTTCGATCATCGGCTCGAAATAGCCGAGATCGGGGGTTTTCAGGCCCAGGATCTTGCCCTCGTCGTCCCAGCGGCGCAGCGCGACGGCATCCTTGTAGAAGCGCTCGGCTCCGAATTTGGCCAGCTCTTCCGCGTTCATCGGGCCGCCCTGCAGTCGCAAAGACAGTTTCGAGGCCTCCGACAGGACGTCGAAATAGCCCGCTTCGCTGGCCGAGAGATAGCGCTTGGCCGCGACATGCAGCCGGACCGGTTCGCTCACCTCGGGGCCGAAATGCTGCGACAGCCAAGCCGAGCCGAGCGACTCATGCTGGGTGTCGATGCCGGAATCCGCGATGTCCTCAGGCAGGTCGTGCAGCATATGGCCGATATCGTGCAGCAGGGTCGCGACGATCAGCGGCTCCGACGCCCCGTCGCGTTCGGCGAAGACCGCGCATTGCAGCGCGTGCTCAAGCTGGCTGACGCCCTCGCCATAGCCCTCGTGGCCGCGCCTGGCGAAGGCGGCGCGGATCTCGCTGATGGCGCTCATGCGGCCGCATCCGTGCGGTTGGTGGCGCGGCGCTTCAGGACACGGCGGCGGCTCTCGATGCCGTCGCGGTCGATGTAGCAGCCTTGCAGATGGCGCCGGCCGAGATTGGGATCGAAAGCGGTGCGGCCGTGCAGCGCGCGGTCGTTCTGCATCACCACCAGATCGCCGGGGCCGAGCTTGAAGATCACTTCCAGCTCGGGTCGCTTCAGGATCTGGGCGAAGATGCGATAAGCCGCATACCAGCGCGCAGCGAGATCGATCGGTGCGTCGAGCCAATCGGCCGAGCGGTTGTTGAAATGCACCGCGGTGATGACGCCGTCCATGTCGGCGCTGATCAGGGTTTGCCGCGCCTCGAGCTCGGCCTTGTCGTCGCTGAAGCGGAAGGTCATCGGCACGGTCGAGAGCAGCGCGAAAGCGCCTGGGTTCTCCTTGCGCAGGATCTCGGCGGCATGGAAGCCGTCCACCAGCAAGGTGTCGCCCCCCGGCGCATCCGATTGCAGGCAATGCAGCAGCTGCACGCCCGGCGAGGGATGGCGGTAGGGATTGTCGGAATGGACGCCGAGGCCGAGCGAGGTGTTGGCGAGGTTGTTCGGGTTCGGCACCGAAATGACGTCGAACAGGCGGCCGTAATTGGTAACGCGCACGAAGCCGAGGTGGTCGCCCACTTCCGCCACCATGCCGGCCTGGGTGGGGACGTTCCTGAGCAGGCCGAAGCCGAGCGCGGTGTAACGCTCGATCCAGGCCAGCTCTTTCGCCGGATCGCCGAGCATCTGCAGCCAGTCGCCGACCGGGAGATCGCTTTCCAGCGGCTTGCCCCAGAGTTCCGGCTTGACCTGTCGCGCGATGCGGGCCGAGGCGATCAGGTCATGGGTGTTCAGCCATTCAGCGCCGAATTCCGAACGATGGCCGTCGGACCACAGCACCTTCACCGTGCCGTCCGGTGCGACCATCGCCTCGAGCGCGGCGAGATCGGCCGGCAGATCGACGATCTCGTAGAGCTTCTGCCCGTTGCCGGGATGCCGGCATTTGGCGCAGCGGCAATTGTCGCGCAGCCAGAAGTTCGGCAGATGGGTCGGCGACTTGTCGCTCCAGCGGACCGTGATGCCGCCCTCATGCACCTCGGCGACAGCGGGACGACGGTTGGGATCGGACATCGTTTGTCAGTCTCTTTCTGTGCGTCATCCCGGCGCTAGGCGCCGGGACCCACGCCTTGGGGCTAGAAGGAAGGAAGGCGTGGATCCCGGGACACCGCCGACGAAGGTCGGCTTCGCCTCCGGGTCCCGGGATGACGGAGCTTGTTGCAACTCCGTGCCCTCAATCAAGCAGCCTACCAAGGCAACGAGTAGGTCTTCACATTGGTAAAGCATTTCATGGCCTCGATCACGCCTTCCTTGTAGCCGAGGCCGGAATCCTTGATGCCGCCGAAGGGCGACATCTCGATGCGATAGCCGGGGACTTCGCGGACGTTGACGGTCCCGACTTCCAGCTCGCGCACGAAGCGGGTGATGTAGTCGAGGCGGTTGGTGCAGACCCCGGAAGAGAGTCCGTAGGCGGTCGAGTTCGAGACCTTGATCGCCTCGTCGATGTTCTTTACGCGGATCACCGGCGAGACCGGGCCGAAGGTCTCGATCTTCACCAGGCGGCAGTCATAGGGAACGTGGTCGACCACGGTCGGCGAATACAAGGCGCCCTTGCGGATGTTGCCGTGGAGCAGCTTGGCCCCCGCCTTCACCGCGTCGTTGACTGCCTCCTCGCAATAGATCGCCGAGGCTTCGTCGATGACCGTGCCCATGTCGGTATCCGGGTTCATCGGGTCGCCGTATTTGATCGCCTTGGTCTTGGCGAGCAGCAGCTCGACGAATTTGTCGGCGACGGCTTCGTGCACGATCATGCGTTTCACCGCGGTGCAGCGCTGGCCGGAGTTCTTGTAGGAACCGGCGACGGCGAGCGTGGCCGCCTCCTCGATGTCGGCGTCTTCCATCACGATCAGCGGGTCGTTGCCGCCCAATTCCAGGACCGCGCGGCGATAGCCCATATGGGTCGAGATGTATTTGCCGACCGAGACTCCGCCGGTGAATGTAATGAGATCGACATTGGGATCGGTCAGCAGCGTGTCGGCGATCTCCTTGGGATCCCCGGTCACGACCTGGAACATCTCACGCGGGAGA
>JAYSFH010000144.1:0-3561 GCA_041913405.1 Dongia sp.
CTTTCGGTGCTGCAGGCCGACGGGCGGATGAGCAACACCGAGCTGGCGGCCAAGGTCGGGCTCTCGGCCAGCCCCTGCCACGCCCGCCAGCGCGACCTCGAGAAGCAGAAGGTGATCCGCGGCTACCGCGCCGACATCGACATGGCGCGGCTCACCGACTATGTCGAGATCCTCAGCTTCGTCACGCTCCACAAACACGGCCGCGCCCAGCAGGGCGCCTTCGAGACCCTGATCCAGGACACGCCGCAAGCCATCGCCTGCTACCAGATCTCCGGCAATGTCGATTACATCGTCCACTTCATCTGCCGCTCGGTCGGCGACTATGTCTCGCTGCACAACGAACTCATTGAGCAGGAGCCGAACATCGCCTCGGTCACCACCAACGTGATCATGTCGGAGACCAAGAAATTCGCCGGCTATCCGGTGAAGGAACTGGTCGAGCCGGCGGCCCCGAAGGACGCGTAAGCCTCCGGCGGAGAATTCGCTGGTGTGGCGCTCCGAACCGGTGACCAGAAGAATCTTCCGATTTTTGGCCTTAACCTTGGTAAATCTCCTGGTCGGGGTGGCAAAATCGGCAGCAACTCTTTGGCCCTCCACACTATTTTAACCCCTAGATCAAATGATGATCGCCGCTCCCGGCCGGTGGAAACACCGCTCCGGGGCGGCGTTTCTCTTTAGAGCCCAGAACTGAACCTCGCACTGCACGAAGTGGAAAAATAACGAGAGATGAAGAACAACCTCGCCAAGGTCGCCCGCAGCCGTTCCGCCAACACCCCGGCTGTGGCCAATTCGAATGTGAAGCTGGTTGAACAGCCGCACGCCCCCTTGGCGTTTGCAGGGTCGCCGGATCATTCCCGGATCATCTCTTATCTCGAGGCCCATAAGCCCTCGACGCCCTGCCTGGTGGTCGATCTCTCGATCGTCGCCGGCAAGTATGGCGATCTCCGCGCCGCGCTGCCGGCCGCGGAAATCTTCTATGCCGTGAAGGCCAACCCGGCGCCGGAGATTCTCGGCCGCCTGGTCGCACTCGGCTCGAGCTTCGACACCGCCTCCGCCGGCGAGATCCGCCAGGTGCTGGCCGCCGGTGCGAAGCCGGCCCAGATCTCCTTCGGCAACACCATCAAGAAGCCGGCCGACATCGCCTTCGCGCATTCGGTGGGCGTTGATCTGTTCGCCTTCGATTCCGAAGCCGAGCTCGCCAAGATCGCCCAGCATGCACCGGGTGCGCGCGTCTTCTGCCGCATCCTGGTGGAAGGCGAGGGCGCGCTCTGGCCCTTGAACCGCAAGTTCGGCTGCGCCCCGGAAATGGCCGCCGATCTGCTGGTCGCGGCGGCGTCGCAAGGCCTGATGCCGGTGGGTGTCTCCTTCCACGTCGGCTCGCAGCAGCTCGACCCCACCCAGTGGGGCCAGGCGATTGCGAATGCGAAGTGGGTGTTCGACCGCGCGGCCGAGCAGGGCGTGACGCTGACCCTGATCGACCTCGGCGGCGGCTTCCCGGCGACCTACGGCCCGGGCGTCCCGGCCGTCGCCGCCTATGGCGCGGCGATCCAGCGCGCGCTGAAGGCGAGCTTCGGCGCGAAGCAGCCCGAGATCATCATCGAGCCCGGCCGCTACATGGTCGGCGATGCCGGCGTCCTCGAGACCGAGGTCGTGCTGGTCTCGCAGAAGTCCTACGAGGACGAGCGCCGCTGGGTCTATCTCGACGTCGGCCGTTTCGGCGGCCTCGCCGAAGTGGAGGGCGAGGCGATCCGCTATCGCATCCGCCCGGTGGCCGAGAGCAATGCCCCGGAAGCCCCGGTCGTGCTCGCCGGCCCGACCTGCGATTCCGCCGACATCCTCTACGACAAGGCCGGCTACACCCTGCCGTCCGATCTTTCGAGCGGCGACCGGCTCCGGCTCTATTCGACCGGCGCCTACACGACCACCTATTCCGCCGTCAATTTCAACGGCTTCGACCCCCTGCGGGCGATTTACATATAGGGCATTCGGAGCGGCCGCGCCGGCTCCAGGTTGAGACCTGGGGCTGGTCGCGGCCGTCTTTACCGTGCAATAGTCTTGCCCCTGGTTGAGACAGTACGGTTATCCCGATGCGGCGCCGAAATTTCCGGATCCTGGCGGCTTTGAGTCTCGCGGCGGCGCTCGACGCGCATGTCGCTGAGGCCGGGGCGCAGCGCCCGATCATCGGCCAGTGGTGCGGCGTCGACGACTACGTGATCAACGTCGCCGCCGACGGCATCTTCTTCCACCCGCGCCGGGGCTTCTACTCGCCGCCCGCGATCGACGTCAGCGTCGGCCAGGACCGCGCCAGCTACAGCCAGCGCTATGAGTCGATGCAGGTGACCGTCAGCTGCACCCTGGTCGTCAACGGCATGCAGGCGGCGACCGAGACTTGCGACAATCCGGAAGAGAGCTTCTACCCGAAGCAGGGCGAGACGGCGGAGCTGCATCGCTGCATGCCGAAGCCGGAGCCGAGCGTCTGATCGCCGTCGGAATCTGAAATGACGACCGATGCGGGCTGGGTGAAATCGGAAGCGGGACGCGACGGCCAGGCCTGGCAGTTCGGCGGCGCCTGGACCTTGAGCCATGCCAACGCGCTCGACCAGGCGACGTCCGCGCTTCGGCCCGGCGCCGGCGCCGTCACCCTGGATCTTTCCACGGTCGAGGCGATGGACACGGCCGGTGCCTGGCTGATCATGCGCACCGCGGAACGCGCCGGCGCCGGCGGCGCCAAGGTCCAGTGGATCCAGCCCCCCGACGCACTGCTACCGCTCTTCAAGCGCGTGCTCGACGCCGGCCCGGAGCCGGCGGAGAAGGTCAAGCACCGCGTATTCTTCCTCGACTGGCTGGCCGATCTCGGCGCCGCGACCGAAGCCGTGCTGAAGGAATCGCTCGACCTCATCGCCTTCTTCGGCGCGCTGGTGGAAACATTCGGCCGCATCATCATGAAGCCGGCGCGGCTGCGCTGGGTCTCGGTCGTCTCGCATATCGAGCGCACCGGTCTGAACGCGTTGCCGATCGTCGGGATGATCTCCTTCCTGGTCGGCGTCGTGCTCGCCTTCCAGGGTGCCGATCAGCTGCGCCGCTTCGGCGCCCAGGTATTCACCGTCAACATGGTCGGCATCTCGGTCCTGCGCGAGATGGGCATCCTCTTGACCGCGATCGTGGTGGCCGGCCGCTCCGGCTCCGCCTTCACCGCCGAGATCGGCGCCATGCAGGTGAACGAGGAGGTCGATGCCCTGCGCGTCACCGGCCTTGACCCGATGGAGGTGCTGGTGGCGCCGCGGGTGCTGGCGCTGATGATCTCGCTGCCGCTCTTGACCTTCTTCGCCGACATCATGGGGCTGCTCGGCGGTGGCATCATGGCGGTGGCGCTGATCGACATCAGCTTCGGCCAGTATTGGAGGATCCTGAACAATGCGGTCAGCCTCAACACCTTCCTGGTCGGCTTGGTGAAGGCCCCGGTCTTCGCGCTGCTGATCGCTTTGGTCGGCTGCTTCGAGGGCCTGCGCGTCTCCGGCTCGGCGGAAAGCGTCGGCCGCCTGACCACGCGCTCTGTGGTCG
>JAYSFH010000144.1:3571-8378 GCA_041913405.1 Dongia sp.
CTCCGTCCTCTTCTCCTACATCGGGTTCTGAAGCGCCATGGCCGAGTGGAACGAACCCCTGATCGCGCCGCCGATCATTCGCCTGCGCGGCATCGTCAACCGCTTCGGCAAGCAGGTGGTGCACAACGGCGTCGATCTCGACGTGAAGCGCGGCGAGGTGCTCGGCATCGTCGGCGGCTCGGGCAGCGGCAAGTCGGTGCTGTTGCGGACCATCATCGGCTTGAACCGTCCGGCCGAAGGCTCGATCGAGGTCCTCGGCAAGTCGATGCTGGAGATGAACGAGCGCGAGCGGCGCGAAGTCGAGGAGCGCTGGGGCGTCCTGTTCCAGAACGGCGCGCTGTTCAGCTCGCTGACCGTCACCGAGAACATCGAGGCGCCGCTGAAGGAGCACACCCGGCTCCCGCCCGAGCTCCGCCGCGAGATTGCCGAGCTGAAGATCCGCCTGGTCGGCCTCGCGCCCGAAGCCGGCGCCAAGTATCCGTCGGAGCTTTCCGGCGGCATGAAGAAGCGGGCCGGCCTCGCCCGGGCGCTGGCGCTCGATCCCGAGATCCTGTTCCTCGACGAGCCGACCGCCGGCCTCGACCCGATCGGCGCCGCCGAGTTCGACGAACTGATCCAGAGCCTGCAGCGCAGCCTCGGCCTGACGGTGGTGATGATCACCCACGACCTGGACAGCCTCGCTGCGATCTGCGACCGTATCGCGGTGCTGGTGGACAAGAAGATCAAGGTCGGCACTTTGGCGGAATTGCAGCAGGACGATCACCCGTGGATCAAGGCGTATTTCCACGGGCCGCGGGCACGCGCCGCCGGAATCGGTGGGGCAATCGGCGCCGCACCGCAACCGCAACCGGCTAACTGAGCGAAAAGAGCGATGGAGACCCGAGCCAGACACCTCGCCGTGGGCGCCTTCGTCATGGTGCTCGTCATTTGTGGCGGCCTGTTCGCGATCTGGATCGCGAAGTTCAGCGGCCAGGTGACCTTCGTGCCCTATTACACGCGCTTCAGCGGCTCGGTCTCGCAGATGCGGGTCGATACCACCGTGCTGTTCGGCGGCATTCCGGTCGGCCGCGTCACCGATGTGCGCATCGACTCCGAGAACTCGGAGCTGGCGCGGGTCGACTTCGTGGTGCGCGACGGCACGCCGATCCGCACCGATTCCCAGGCCACCATCGAGATCCAGAGCATCGCCGGCGGCGTGGGCCTGCAGATCAGCCGCGGCACCAGCAATGCCGAGCTGCTGGCGCCCGGCCTCGAGGTGAAGGGCGGCGCCTCGCCGCTCGAGCGCGTGATTTCCCAGGCGCCCAACCTGATCGCGAAGTTGGCCGTGATCGCCGAAAACCTGAACAAGATGCTGAGCGACGAGAATCGCGATGCATTGACCCAGACCCTCGGCAACCTGCGCGACCTCTCGGTCAACCTGAACAGCCACCACGAACAGATCGACACCCTGCTCGACAACGGCAACACCGCGGTCGCCAACTTCTCCGAAGCGGGCGCCTCGCTGAAGAATCTCGCCGACCAGCTGAACAAGAGCGCCGGCGCCATGACCGGCGACGCGCGCAACGCGGTGCAAAGCTTCCAACAGATGTCCGCGGCCTTCAAGCAGACCGCCGACCAGCTGAACGGCGTCATTACCGACAACCGCGAGCCCCTGAAGCAGTTCACCGGCAGCGCGCTCTACGAGGCGACCGACCTGATCGCCCAGCTCCGCGAGCTGGCGGGTTCCATGGCCCGCATCTCCCAGGAAATCGAGCGGGATCCCGCGCGCTTCTTCCTGAGCGACCGCAGCAAGGGAGTGAATCCCCAGTGACTCCCTTGAAGCAACTCGGCCGGCGCCACTTCCTCCTTGTCTCGGCCGTCGGTCTTGCCGGTTGCGGCATCGTGCCCGACGTCAACAAGCCGCTGACGCTCTACACCGTGAAGCCGAAGCTGGCGCTCGCCGAACAGCCGGCCAAGGTGTCCTGGCAGCTGGTGGTGGCGGAGCCCGCCGCCGAGCGCGACATCGACACGACCCGGATCGCGCTCACCCGCACGCCGAACGTCATCGAGTATTTCGCCGACGGC
Organism: Dongia sp.; assembly: GCA_041913405.1. Lineage (GTDB taxonomy): Bacteria > Pseudomonadota > Alphaproteobacteria > Dongiales > Dongiaceae > Dongia. The sequence goes on from JAYSFH010000144.1 coordinate 5,636, forward strand.
AACTGGTCCGACACCGCGCCGAAGATGGTGCAGGCGAAGATGATCGAGGCCTTCGAATCCACCAACGCGATCGTAGCGGTCGGCCGCGACGCGGCGGGTCTGCGCGCCGACTACATCCTGCAATCCGACCTCCGCGACTTCCAGGCCGACTACACCGGCGGTGCCGCGAGTGCGCATGTCCGCATGATCGCCAAGCTGGTGCAGATGCCCGACCGCCGCATCACCCGCACCGTCTCCGCCGAGACGACGGTCCCGGCGGCAGGGAAGGATCTCGCCGCCATCGTCGTCGCCTTCGAGCAGGCCCTGGGCGAGGTCATGAGCAAGATCGTCACCGGAATCCTCGCCACCAGTTGAGCAAGTCATGTCACACGTATTGCACCGCGACCTGAAGAAGACCCTGCCCGTCGCGGTGAGGGGCGAGGGTGCCTATATCATCGACGGCACCGGCAAACGCTATCTCGATGCGTCGGGGGGCCCGGCGGTCTCCTGCCTCGGCCATTCGCACCCGAAGGTGATCGAGGCGATCGCCCGGCAGGCCGCGGAGCTCGCCTACGGCTACACCCTGTTCTTCACCTCGCCGGCGATGGAGCAGCTCGCCGATCGCCTGGTCGAGCAGGCGCCGGACGGGCTGGACAGCGCCTTCTTCGTCGCCGGTGGCGCCGAGGCGGTCGAGAGCGCGATCAAGCTCGCGCGCCAGTATCATCTCGAGCGCGGCCAGCCCTCGCGCAAGCTGTTCATCTCCCGCCGCCGCAGCTATCACGGCAACACGCTCTCGACGCTGGCCTTGGGCGAGGACGTCACCCGCCGCGCGCCCTATGAAGCGCTGCTGGCCAAGGTCGAGCACATCTCGAACTGCTACGAATACCGCGACCGCCGTGCCGACGAGAGCGCCGAGCACTACGGCATCCGCATTGCCGACGAGCTCGATGCCGCGATCCTGAAGCTCGGCCCGGAGAACGTCGCTGCCTTCATCGCCGAGCCGGTGACCGGCGCCAGCCTCGGCTGCGCGCCGCCGGTGCCCGGCTACTTGAAGCGCCTGCGCGAGATCTGCGACCGCCACGGCGTGCTGCTGATCTTCGACGAGGTCATGTGCGGCATGGGCCGGACCGGCCATATGTATGCCTGCGCCGAGGACGGGGTGACGCCCGACATCCTGACCATGGCCAAGGGGCTGGGCGGCGGCTATGCCCCGATCGGCGGCCTGCTGGCCCATCGCAGGATCCGCGACGCCATCGCCGCGGGGTCGGGCGTGCTGAAGCACGGCACCACCTATTCCGGCCACACCTTGTCCTGCGCCGCGGCGCTGGCGGTCCAGGACGCGATCGCGGGGGAGGGGCTGCTCAACAACGTCCGCAAGATGGGCGGCCTGCTTCGGGAGCGCCTGGAAGAGGCCTTCGGCCAGCACCCCCATGTCGGCGACATCCGCGGCCGAGGCCTGTTCCTCGGCCTGGAACTGGTTGCCGACCGGGAAACCAAGGCCCCCTTCGACCCGGCCCGGAAGACCTGGTTGCGCCTCAGGGAAGCGGCCATGGAGCGGGGCCTGATCTGCTACCCCGGCGGCGGCTGCATCGACGGGAAGCAGGGCGATCACATCGTCCTGGCCCCGCCCTACAACCTGACCGAGGCCCAAGTCGGCGAAATCGTGGACAAATTGGCCGCCGCCCTGGCCGTCGCGACGGCTTAGGGTTCCGACGGCGGCAGATCGCCGGCCCCGTCCGCGAATGCGGACTTTCGTCCGCCGGGCCCGGCGATGACGGCTGTTTGTAAGGCGTTATGCCCGGGCTTGACCCGGGCATCTGGTTCCGACTTGGCCCCCCGGCGCTACCCCCGCATTTTCCGCGCTTTCTGCGCGCTTTCTCGCCGCATTCGCGGGACGGAACCCTCGTCAATTTTTCCTTAAGTACCAGTCCGTTAAATAGGAACAGCGGGCGATTTCACGTCGACCGCCTTGGCATTAACGGGTACATTTCCCTAGGCATCCGCCTGGGACCAACAGGCGAGAACCACCGATGAGGCCCATGATGGCTGGCATGCTGACCGAAGCGGATGTGCAACGGCTGATGGCGAGCCCATCCAGCGACGTCCGCGCCGAAACCGCCGAGAAGCTCGCCGTGGCCTTCGACGTCACCAAGCTCAGCGCCAAGGAGCGCGAGTTGGCCGAGGCAATCTTCCGCGTCATGATGAAGGACGTCGAGGTGATGGTGCGCGAGGCCCTCGCGCGCAATCTCAAGGAAAATCCCGACCTGCCGAAGGACGTCGCGCTCAGCCTGGCGAAGGACGTGGAATCCGTCGCTTTGCCGATGCTGCAATTCTCGACCGTCTTGAGCGATGCTGACCTGATCGAGATCGTGCGCGTGTCGGGCGCCGACAAGCAGGTGGCGATCGCCAAGCGCATCGAGGTCTCCACCGCCGTGGCCGAGGCCCTGGTCGATCACGGCCGCACCCCGCAGGTGGTCGCGACCCTGGTTTCCAACCCCGGCGCCAAGCTCAACGAAAGCATCATCAACAAGGCGATCGAGAAGCACGGCGCCGACGTCACGGTGCGCAACACGCTCGCGCATCGCCCGGACCTGCCGGTCACCATCGCCGAGCGCCTGGTCGCCGCGGTTTCGGAATCGCTGCGTGACTATCTTCTTACCAAGCGCGAATTGTCGCCCGACCAGGCGGCGGACCTCGTGCTGCAGGCGCGAGAGCGTGCCACCGTCGCCTTGCTGCCGCCCGGCTCCAAGGGTGCCGACGTGGT
>JAYSFH010000145.1:0-4195 GCA_041913405.1 Dongia sp.
CGTAGTCGACCGCGCTATAATAACCTGCAGCGCTCTGGGGCTGATGCGCGTAGTTGCTCTCGGTATAGCCGGCGTCATAGGCACAGCCGCCCAGAAGCAACAAACCGGCGAAGGCTGACAATCGGCTCGACATGAGGTTCGCCTCTTCAGTCCCCGGCATAGAATGCGCCTCGACGCCGCCCGGCGTCGAGGCACGATCTCGTAGCGCCCTACTCCTTAACCACGTGCCAGACGTCCTTGAACTTGTCGCCGGTGACGTCGCCCGGCTTGGTGTCCTTCACGAAAGTGTAGAGCGGCTTGCCGTCGTCGGCCCACTGCAGCGTGCCGTCGTCGCGTTTGATGATGGTGAGGCCACCGACCGGCTTGTCGCTCTCCATCGCCATGGCCGGCGGCCATGCCTTGGCGCAGTCGCCGTTGCAGTTCGACTTGCCGGCCTCGTCCTTGTCGAAGGTGTAGAGCGTCATGCCCTTGGCATCGACCAGCACGTCGCCGGCCGAAGTCTCCATCTCCTTGAACGGCCCGTAATCCTCGGCGCTCGCGGGCAAGGCGAGCGCCAGAACGGTCACCAGCCCGAATCCGAAAAGCCCGACCTTCATCATCTCGGTCATCGCTGTCTCCATTGTTGAAGTTGCCGATCCGAGGCGCAACGGAGCATCCGTCGCGGCGACGCAGGTCCCGCGTTGAATGATGCTGCGCAGTGAGAGCGCCGGACGCACTGATCGCCCGGCCGGCCGGAACGCTAGACCCGCCGTTCGGCAGCGGCAAATCAACGCTTCGTGTTTGCGCGATCGATGGTCATAATCCGCGCATTCGCACTGCGGGGGAAACACAGGATGTCGACGTTGCGCTCAATACTGCCGCTTTCACTCATTCTCGCCGGGCTGCTGCTTGCGCCGCTGCCGGCCGCCGCGCAGGGCGCCGGCGACCCGATCCTCGAAGCCAACGGCATCAAGTACGCCTGCGCCGGCGTCGGCAAGGCGAGCCGCGGCGACCCGCGCTGGCCGGCCTTCCCGGTGCGGCTGGAGTTTGCCGCCGCCAACGGCGACTTCCTCGGCGATCCCGCTGTCACCGTCACCGATGCGAGCGGCAAGGCGGTCTTCCAGGTGCAGTGCAACGGCCCCTGGGTCCTGATCGAGCTCCCGGCCGGCAGCTACAAGGTACACGCCACCGGCCAGAAGGCGCAGTATGCAAAGGACTTCGATCTCAAGGTCAAGGCCGGCGGCCAGACCAAGAAGACGATCCGCCTGCCCTAGCCTCGCCTGCGACGCGTCATTTTCAAAAATCCATCGCTTGACTGTGATTCTCCCGGTTGTAGCCTGACCCGAGGCTGCAATTCGGGGTCGATCATGATGCGCGTCGTTGCAATTCTCGCGGGCTTGCTGCTCGGGTGCTCTCTCGCCGCGCCGGCCGGCGCGAACACGATCGCGACCTTCGAGCTGACGGCGGGCTCCGTGGTTTCGGGTTCGATCGATGGCCTCATCAACGGGACCTTCAGCCTCGACCTGACGACCCACACGGTGGTCGATGCATCGATCACCTCGACGACCGGCGCCCAGATCCTGGGAACGAGCTATACAGGGTTTGCCATCGACAGCTTCACCACATCGGCGACCATGACGCAGCTGGTCTTCCACAACAGTGCCACGGCGGTCCCCGGGGTAGCCGGCCAGCTCCTCACCCTGAACATGTACGCGACCGACCTGTCGGGCTTTCAGATGGTGACGGTGTTCGGCAACGAGTCCGTCTACTTCTTTCTCTGCGGCGGCCTTTGCGCCACGCGGCCTGTCGGCGGCTTTATCGAGACTCTCAGCGTCACCGAGACGCCGATCCCGACGGCCTTGCCGCTGCTCGCAACGGCCATGGGTGGCATGGGCATCCTGGGCTGGCGGCGGAACCGTGGCCGCCGCGACCGATGCGGGGCCTGAATCCGTCCTCAGCGCTCGGGGCGGACCACCGTCGGCGGTGAGCCCTTGGCGGCCGTGTCGACAAACCAGTCCACTGTCTGGTCCACATAACCGAGGAAGCCTGGGCTGCGCCGGGTCGGCACGACCCGTTGGGGCGCGGCGGCGACAACCGGCACCGGAGCGGCCCCCGGCTTCGCCTTCGCCACGCGGTCCGGGGTGACGGCCGCCCGGTGGACATAGCCGATGCGCCCGTCGCCGAGCGGCACCCGCCACCAGGCGCCATCGGTCGAGCGCCCGGTCGCCCGCAGCGGCGCATTGGCATCGAGCTTCGCCAGGACTTCGGCCGTCATGCTCGGCGCCGCGCGGACGCGCGCATCTTCTTTTGCGTAGAGCATCGTGTCGGCGGCGACGAGCGGCGGCGCCGATGTCGTGCCGGGCTCCGGTTCCGCCCGCAACGCGACGCTGTTCAATGCCAGGGACGAAATCGGATCGACCGTGCGCACAGCGGCGGCCTGCGTCGCGACGGGCTCGACCGCCAGCGGCTCCGCTGCCACGGGCGCGGCCGGCTGGATCCGATGCGGGTCGTGGTTCGGCGTCGCTAAAACGGCTTGCTGCGCCGGGCCCAGATAGACCTGCACCGGATCGGGCGCGATGGCGAGATAGGTGACAGGCACGAGCGCGACTACGCCCAGCAGGATGAAAGCCAGCACCATGGTCGGCTGCATATCAGACGTCCCTGCCTTCATCCCAGATCGGAAATCCGCCTCCACCAACCCCGCGCCCCGGCCCGAGTTGCCGTGGGTGCCGGCACCGGGCTTCGAGAATCCCCAGTTTGCCCCCGATTCATCTCGATATTCCACCCTGCAATTTCAGCCTTCCCGGCCCGCGCGCCTGTGATTCGACTTTCGGCCGCCGCCTGTGGTAAGTGGCCGCCGGTTCACTTTGACAGAGGAAGACTGATGAAGGGTTTGTACGTCGCGTTGGCGCTGGCCGCCATGGCAACTGTGAATGCCGCTCAAGCGGATGACTATTCTTCCTGGCCGAAGTCGGCGCAGGCGAAGTGCCTGATGGATCGCGGCGATTCCAAGGTGGCGGCTTTCGCGGCGGTCGACGCGAATTGCGGTCCGGTGGGAGACGCCAGCCGGGCCGGGCGCGCCTTCGTTCTCGCGGACGAATTCGAAGACCTGATCCGGTCGATCAAGCTCGGCGATGCCGCCGGCACCAAGACCATGATGACCGGTTTCTACCGCACCACCAATCGCAGCCCGGCGCTCAACAGCTGCTGGAAGACGATGGTGAAGACCTGCGCCGCGGAAAATATCGACGCGACGGTCGAAGCCGCCAAGCCGAACTGATCCGGATTGTTGCGCGGCGCGGTCTCCATCGCGCCGCGCACCACCCGCCTTCCCAGCGGAATCTATTCGAAGATCATCCGCGGCATCCACGGCGCGGTCGGCGCGCCGTCGGGTGGCGCGCTCTTGTTCAGCAGGCGATTGTCTTCGTCACCCGTCGGCATCGGGGCGACACAGCCCGTGAGCGCCAGCAGAAGCAGCGCAATCGCAATCCTGATCATCGTCGCTCCTCATCCTTCACTTGCGTTCAGTTTGTTCGTCTTAGCTATGGATTGCAATCAGGCGAATGCCGACCTGGTCATGCGCAATTCCTGCGAAGCGCGGAGCGCGAAGCAGGATGGTGCCCGCTGCCGGACTCGAACCGGCACGGCTCTTTCGAGCCTCAGGATTTTAAGTCCTGTGTGTCTACCAATTCCACCAAGCGGGCGATGGTGCGCGAGCGTGACACGCCCTTACGCCGGCGTCTCCCCTTCGATCGGCTCGGCGTTTAAGGCGCGGATGATGCTGCGGAGCTCGGCCGCGGCCTGGCCGATCATCTCTTCGTCGGTGCCGCGGATCACGAAGCTGGCGCCGAACTTGCCCTGGCGGAAGAAGGGATAAGAGCCGATGTCGAGGCTCGGATAGCGCAGCTGCAATGCGCCGAGATCGCGGGCGATGACACCTTCGCCGACATGCGCGCTGACCGTCTTCGAATGCACCGGATCGCCGCGGGTGAGCCCGCCCTTCAAGCCGTCGAACATCGCCTGGCAGATCGCTGGTACGCCGGCCAGCACATAGACATTGCCGATGCGGAAGCCCGGCGCGGTCGAGACCGGATTGTCGATCAGCGATGCGCCCTCCGGCACATGCGCCATCCTGAGCCGCGCCTCGGTCAGGTTCGCCTCGCCGTAATGCTGGGTCAGCAGCTCGACCGCCTTCGGGTGCTTGATCAGCTTCACG
>JAYSFH010000145.1:4205-8378 GCA_041913405.1 Dongia sp.
CTCCGAGGTGATGTCGTCATGGGTGGGGCCAATGCCGCCGGTGGTGAACACGTAGTCGTAGGCGCTGCGCAGCGCGTTCACCGCCTCGATGATCCGCGCGGCGACATCCGGCACCACCCGCGCCTCCATCAGGCGGATGCCGATCGCGGTCAGGCCCGTGGCGAGATAATGCAGGTTCGCGTCCTTGGTGCGGCCGGAGAGGATCTCGTTGCCGATCACCAGGATGGCGGCGGTGACGATCTTGGGCGGTTTTGCTTGGCTCTCAGACATCGTCGTCACCCGGTCACTCGACCTTGCTGTAGCCGAGCTGGGCCATGCAATCGTCCAGGATCGACTTGTAGCGGCGGTCGCCCTTGTAGGACTGCATGTTCTGGAGCGGCGAGGTGTCGATTCCGGCATTGGAGCCGGTCTCGGCGGCGGCGATGTCCTGGTCGATGTTGCGGTCGCGCGCGGTCTGGACGTCCGCCTGCTCCTTACATTGCGCGAGGTCGCTGTGGGCCTGCTCCTCTGTGGCGCCGTTCTTGGTCCAGGTGGTGGCATGGGAAAAGAAGGAGCAGCCTGAAAGCAGGGCCGAACCCGCAAGTACAGAAGCCCCAAGGACGACCCCTCGCCATCTCTGGGCGGCAATTGCAGTACGTCGTCGCGTCATGATGGAAGCCTCGGATCCAAAAGCGGAATTTGCGATTAACTTGCCCCGAACCGAAGCGCGGTGCAACCGCGCGAAAATGGGAATTTCGGCGGCGATTGGTGGGCAACCCCCTGGGAAGATTTGCGGAAAATCTGCTATGAACAACAGTGAATCGCTGGAAAAGATTTTGTGACCGTTCCCGCCAATCCCTTTCCCCTCGGACTGGAACCTCTCTTTCGCTATTGGGACCGCAAGCGCGGCGACCGGCGGATGCCGCGGCGCGCCGATGTCGATCCCGCGGAGCTGATCGGCTTCCTGCCGGCGCTGATGATCGTTGACGTCGTCGCCGACGACCGCCGCTACGTCTATCGCCTGGTCGGCACGCGCGAGGTCCAGGCCCGGGGCCGGGACCCGACCGGCCGCGCGGTCGGCGAAGCCTTTCTCGGCGCCAGCCGCGAGGGGGTGCTCGCCAACTACAACCGCGTGCAACTGACCGGGCAGCCGCATGTCGATTTGAAGACCGTCGTCACCAACCGGGACCGGCTCGACAACAGCCACGTGATCTTCCTGCCGCTGAGCGAGGACGGGGAGACCGTCTCGCAGATCCTGGTCTTTACCGACTTCAACCCGCCCAGCGACTGATTGCGCTGAGCTTGAGGCCATGCAGTTCTCCCCGCCCCTGGTCGAAGCGCGCCTGATCAAGCGCTACAAGCGCTTCCTGGCGGATGTCGAAATTGGCGGCACCCATCTCACCGTCCATTGCCCCAATCCCGGCTCGATGCTCGGCCTCGCCGAGCCCGGCAGCCGCTGCTGGCTCAGTCCCAAGACCGGCACCAAGCTGCCCTATGGCTGGGAGCTGGTGGAGAGCAAGGCCTCGGGCGCCGCGGCCCTGGTCGGGATCAACACCGGGCGGGCCAATGCCATCGTCGCCGAAGGCCTGGCGAAAGGCAGCTTCGCCGGCCTGCCCAGCGCCACGGTCGCCCGCGAGGTGAAGGTCGGCACGGCATCCCGGCTCGACTTTCGCCTGGCCGATGTGGCGGGCACGCCGTGCTGGGTAGAGGTGAAGAGCGTCACGCTCTCCCGGAACTCCGGGATCGCCGAATTCCCCGACGCCAAGACCGATCGCGGTAGCCGCCATCTGGCCGAGCTCGGCCTGCTGGCCCGGGCCGGCCAGCGGGCGGTGCTGCTGTTCCTGGTCCAGCGCGGCGATTGCCGGGAAGTGAGACTCGCCGCCGACATCGATCCAACCTATGCGGCGGCGATGGCCCAGGCCCGCGCCCAAGGCGTGGAAATCCGGGCTTTTTCCTGCGAAATCGGCCTGGCCGGCATTGACGCGGGCCATGAGATCGCCTTTATCCACAGCTAGAATCTTTCCAACCGCAACCCTGAGGGGTTATGCTTGTCGGATGAGCGGGTTAGCGAATTGAACATGCAGAAAAAAGACGTTTCGGACGACTGGATCAACGAGGATCGTCGGATCAAGACTCACGACGCCGCGGGGTTCGCGGGGATGCGCAAGGCCGGGCATCTCGCGGCCGAGGTGCTGGACATGATCACCGAGCACGTCCAGCCCGGCGTGATGACCGAGGAACTCGACAAGCTCTGCCACGACTACATCGTGGCGCGAAACGCGATCCCGGCGCCGCTCAACTACCGTGGCTTCCCGAAGTCGATCTGCACCTCGATCAACCATGTGGTCTGCCACGGCATCCCGGGTCCGCGGAAGCTGATCGACGGCGACATCGTCAACATCGACGTGACCGTGATCGTCGATGGCTGGCACGGCGATTCCAGCCGGATGTACCTGGTCGGCAAGGTCGGCGTGCAGGCTCAGAAGCTGATCGACGTCACCTACGAGGCGATGATGCGCGGCATCGAGATGGTGCGCCCCGGCGCCACCGTCGGCGATATCGGCCACGCCATCCAGGCCTTCGCCGAGAAGAACCGCTTCTCGGTGGTGCGCGACTTCTGCGGCCACGGCATCGGCCGGATCTTCCACGACACGCCGTCGATCCTGCATTTCGGTCGCCCCAACCAGGGACCGGAGCTTAAAGCCGGCATGTTCTTCACCGTCGAGCCGATGATCAACGCCGGCCGCTTCGACGTGAAGATCCTGGAGGACGGCTGGACCGCGGTCACTCGAGACAAGAAGCTCTCGGCCCAGTTCGAGCATACCGTCGGTGTCACGGAAACCGGCCGCGAGATTTTCACCCTCTCGCCCACCGGGAAACATCACCCGCCCTACGCGGCGTGATCTCTCGACCTTGGGGGAGGTCGGGGAAAAACCGGATTACCTCGGCCACCGCAAGCGGCTTCGCGAGCGATTCATGGAGGGTGGACCGACCGCCCTCGCCGACTACGAATTGCTCGAGCTGCTCCTAGGCCAGGCTCAGCCACGGCGCGACATGAAGCCGATCGCCAAGGCGCTGCTCAAGCGCTTCGGCAGCTTCGCCGGCGTGATGGCGGCAAGTCCAGATGCGCTCGCCGATGTCGATGATGTCGGCGACGCTTCCATCGTTACGATCAAGGCCATCCAGGCCGCGGCACTGCTGATGCAGCAGCAGGACATCACCGAGAAGCCGGTGCTCGCCTCCTGGAAGTCGGTGCTGGCCTATTGCCATTCGGTAATGGCGCATGAGCCGACCGAGCAGTTTCGCCTGCTCTTCCTCGACACCAAGAACGCCCTGATCAAGGACGAGATACAATCTCGCGGCACCGTCAACCACACGCCGGTCTATGTGCGCGAAGTCGCCAAACGCGCACTGGCGCTCGATGCTTCCGCGGTGATCATGGCGCACAACCACCCGAGCGGCGATCCTTCACCCTCGCGCGACGACATCGAGATGACCAAGGCGGTCAAGGTGGCGCTGGAGAAGATCGGCATCCAGCTCCACGACCACATCATCGTCGGCCGCAAGGGCCATGTGAGCCTGCGGAGCCTCGGTTACATCGACGGGACGAAATAGGCGCCGGCGCGGTCCGGCTCAGCCCTGTGCTATCGGCAGCTTCTTGGCCAGATCCTGCAGTCCGGTAATGACATTGCCGATCTTAGTGGCGATCTGGCCGATCCGTTCGATGCGCTTCTTCTTGTCCTGCAGATCGGCGACCACGCCGGCGACGGCGTTGCGGATCCGCTTGACCTCGTCCGCCTTGTCCAGCGCCGCCATGGTGATGAAGGAGACCTCCTCGATGGCCGAAAGCGTCGCGGCGCGCGTGGCGCGCAGGTCGTCGATCTTCTTCCGCTCCTCGGCGGTCAGCGGGCGATCCCACTCGTTGTCCTTGATCGCGTTGATCCGCTGGTTGACGGCACGTTCCGTCGCCTGCAGGGCTTCGATCTGAACATCCGCCTCGGCGACGATCTCTGCGCTGGTTGCCATGTCCTACCCCCGCCTCACTGGGTTGCCTTCTTGAAGTCCTCGGCCAGCTTCCGCAAGGTCTGGGCGTCGGCCGCGAGCTGCGCGACCGAGGCTTGCAGGTCGGCGAAAGACTCGATCTTGCCGTCGAGCGCATCGGTCAGCTTGTTGTGCGCGTCGCCGAGCGAGGTG
>JAYSFH010000146.1:0-7511 GCA_041913405.1 Dongia sp.
CGCAATCTCCGTCGTCGCTGCGCCGAAGGTCTTCAGCAACTCGCCGAGATTGCCGCCGGGCAGCCCGGCATTGAGGTGCAGCCGCGTCGCCTTGCCGTCGCTTTTCGCCGTGCCGTTCGCTTCGAACGTGGCGCCGGCCATGGCGAATTTGACGCTGTCGATATCGACGGCGCCCGGCGCGGCGCTGCCGACCAAAGCGAAGCCCGGCAACGTGGTCTTGCCGTATTTGAGGCGCTTGGCGGCGAGGTCGGCCTGGATCGCCGGCGCGGGCTTCTCCGGCAACGCGATCGCAATGGATTTCCAGTCGGTCCTGGCCTGCTGCTTGCCGAGCATGCTGTCGAGGATCAGCGTGTCATAGCGCGCAGTGACGGCCATCTTGTCGGTGCCGCCGCGCGGACCCTCATCGAGGACGAAGCGGCCGGTGACCGGGTTCTCCGCCGTCCTGCCGGTGATGCCGTCGATCTGCCAGTGTTCGCCCTGGTGCGAGAGCGCGCCGTGGAGCTCGACCGGGAAGGCTGCGGAGAGGCCGGCATCGAAGGCCTCCAGCAGCTTGCCGAAGTTCTTGGTCTCGATGGTCAGCGCCGCTTTGTCGATGCCGTCGAAGTCCAGCGGGTTCATCAATGGACCCTCGAATGCAATCCTGCTGTCCTCGTTGGCCAGCGTGAAGGCTTCGACAAAGGGGACGGAGGCATCGCGCAGCCTGGCGAAGGAATCCGTCGTCGCTTCGAGCCGCGCCGGAAGGTCGTTATAGGCACCCTCGGCGCTGACCTTGACCGGCTGGTGGTCGTCGGGGGCCTGCACCTTGGCCTGTTTCAAGGCGATGACCAGCGGCTTGCCGCTGCTGGTGCGGTAGGTGATGGTCGCGGTCTGCATTGCGAAATCAAGCAGGGTCGGAAACTCGGTGCGGTCCTTCGGCACCAGGCCGCCGCCGCCACCGTCACCGGCAAATTTCCAATTGCCGCTGCCCTTGTCGTCGCGCTCGAGCAGGATGTCGGGGCGCGTCACCTCCAGGCGGCGATAGCGGATCGTGCCGTCGAGCAGCGGCCATACATCGACCAGCGCCAGAATATGCTCGACGCTGGCCATCTCGGGCCGCGTGCCCCAGGGCGCATTTGCGATGCGCAGGTCGCGGATCTCGATGCTGAGCGGATCGCCCCAGCCGACCTTCAGCGCGCCGATGGTGACTTGGCGGCCGAGCGCCTCGCTGCCCTTGCGCTCCGCGTAGCTGCGATAGTCGAGGCTGATCGCCCAGAGCACCCCGGCGCCGGCCAGCAGCACGACGACCAGCAGCAGAGAGAGGATGACGATCGCGATTTGCCTCAGGCCCACGCACGGCTCCGATGGAAGGGAGGGCGCCACCCCGGTCTGACGCTCAGCCCAAACAACACCGCGGCCGGAGCCGGGTTGCGAGCGCCTAGAGTTCCGGCATCCGGAACGGCTGGATCTGCTCGAAGGCCTGGGCGGCCCGCAGCACGCGGTGATCGCCGAGGATCGGGCCGACGATCTGCAGCCCGACCGGCAGGCCGGCCCGGGTGAAGCCGCAGGGCACCGTGATCGCCGGCTGGCGCGTCAGGTTGAAGGGATAGGTGAAGGGCGTCCAGTCGTTCCACTCGCCGCGGCCGGCCTGGGGCGGATAGTCCGACCCGGCGGCGAAGGCCGCGAGCGGCATGGTCGGGGTGATGAGCAGGTCCCAGGACTGCAGGAAGGCCAGCATCTTCGAGCCCAAGGCCTCGCGTGCCTTGATCGAGGCGGCGTATTCCACCGCGGGCAGGCGGCTGCCCTGCTCGGCGATATAGGCAAAGCCCGGATCGAGCCGCCGGCGCTGCGCCGCGGTCATGCCCCGGACCTGCACGGCGGCGCCGACGAACCAGTGGTGCTGGAAGGTGAGCAGGCTGTCTTCGAGCACCGGCGGCACCTCGACGACCTCGGCGCCCAGCTCGGTGAAGCGCCTGGCCGCTATGGCGACGATCGTGGCGATGTCCGGATCGACCCTGGCGCCGGACAGCGTCGGCGAGAAGGCGATGCGCCAGCCTTTGATCCCGCCCGCGAGCGCGGCGCGAAACGCGCGGTTCTCCAACGGCAGGGCATAGAAGTCGGCGGGGAAGGGCTCGGTCAGCACTTCCATCATCAGCGCGGCATCGGCGACGCTCCGCGTGATCGGTCCGCCGGTCGAAAGCGTGCCATAGGGCGAAGGCGGGTGTCGGGGCACGACGCCATAGGTCGGCTTGAAACCGACCACGCCGGTGAAGCTCGCCGGAATGCGGATCGAGCCGCCGCCGTCGGTGCCGACATGGAGCGCACCCATGCCGCAGGCCGCCGCCACCGCGGCGCCGCCGCTGCTCCCGCCCGGCGTCAGCTCGGCCTTCCAGGGATTGCGGGTGATGCCGTGGACCGGGCTGTCGGTGACGCCCTTCCAGCCGAATTCCGGAGTCGTGGTCTTGCCCAGCAGGACGGCGCCGGACCGCCGCAGGCTGGCGACCAGCACGCCGTCATCGTCCCAGTCCTGGTCCGGGTCGACGGTGCGCGAGCCGCGCATGGTCGGCCAGCCGCGCGCCAGGATCAGGTCCTTCACGCTGGTGGGAACGCCATCCAGGGGCCCCAGGGTTTCCCCGGCCTTCCAGCGCGCCTCCGATTGGCGGGCGTAGTTGAGCGCGCATTCCGGGTCGACCAGGCAGAAGGCATTGAAGCGCGGGTTGTGCCGGTCGATCGCCGCCAGCGCCGCCTTGGTCGCTTCGACCGGCGAGAGTTCTCGGGACGCGTAAAGCTCAAGCAACCGGGTCGCGGGCAGGAGGTGGAGCGGCAGATCCATAGGGTCTCGGGCTTGAGCGCAGGCAGGTCGACCTAGGTCGATTTACCTGTATTGGTAAAGGAAGGTGTTCCCGAAGGCCAGCCCGGGATTGCCCTGACAGGGGATTTACGTGCCGAGGACGCTCGCTACGCCTGGTTCAGCAGGTCCTGGAACCGCTTCATGGCGAGGTCGTAGTTGTCCGCCCACCAGGTGCTGTCGACGGTGACGAGCTGGGAGCGGTTCTCGGGTTGGGTCGGGTCGAGCGTCTTCAGGCTCGCCGGCATCGCCCGGGTGGCGTTCGGGTTGCAGGGGCCGACCCCCTGCAGGCCGGTGAAGTTCACCTGACGCTGCGCCTCCTGCATCGAGGCGATGAACTTGAAGGCCTGCGATCCCGCCGGGTTGTTCTTCGGCACCACCCAGACGCCGGGATAGAGGATGCCGTCGGCCCAGGTCCAGGCGATCCGGCCATTGGTCTCCGCGGCGAGCTGCACCGCGCGCGAATGCCAGATGCAGGACATGCCGACCACGCGGTCGACCAGCATCTGCTTCGACTGCGCGCCGCTCTCCCAGGTCTGCAGATGCGGCTTCAATTGCTTCAGCCGGTCCATGACCACGGTGAGGTCGATCGGATAGACCTTGTTGCGCGGGGCGCCGGCCGCCAGCATCGCCGCCTCGAAGCCGCCGTTCATCCAGCGCCAGAGGCCGCGCTTGCCGGGGAAGCGCTTCGCGTCCCAGAAGTCGCCCCAGTTCTGCGGCGGATGCTCCTTGTAGAGCTCGGTGTCGTAGGCCAGCACATAGGCATAGGTATAGCCGCCGACGCCGTGGTCGAAGGCGAAGGGCTGCTCGATGAGATTGCGGTCGACGATCGAATAGTCGATGGCGCTCAAGGCACCGGTGCGGCCGAGGCGGATCGCCGAATATCCGTCCGCATCGCAGACGTCCCAGCCCACATCGCCGGAATCGACCATGTTGCGGATGGCGCCTTCGGTGGGTCCCGTGCCGTCGAACACGATGGTCGGCCCGCCGGCATTCTGGAACGGGGTGGCGAAGGCGCGGGTGAGATTCTGGATCTCGGTCCCGCCCCAGGTCGCAAACACGATCTCGCCGCCGCTGCCGGGTGCCGCCGACGCCGGCAGCGTCAGCGAAGCACCCAGTGAAGCCAGAAGCGTGCGGCGGGAGAGTCTCATTTCCCCTGACGCATCCTTACTTCATGGTCGGCATGACGAACTCGGCGCCGGCGCGGATGCCGGTCGGCCAGCGCGAGGTGATGGTCTTCAGGCGCGTGTAGAAGCGGATGCCTTCCGGCCCATGCATGTGGTGATCGCCGAACAGCGAGCGCTTCCAGCCGCCGAAGCTGTTGAAGGCCATCGGCACCGGGATGGGCACGTTCACGCCGACCATGCCGACCTTGATCTTGGAGGCGAACTCGCGGGCGGCGTCGCCGTCGCGGGTGAAGATCGCGGTGCCGTTGCCGTATTCGTGGTCGTTCACCAGCTTCACCGCGCTGGCATAATCCGGCACGCGGACGACCGATAGGACCGGACCGAAGATCTCTTCCTTGTAGATCCGCATCTCCGGCTTCACATTGTCGAACAGGCAGCCGCCGAGGAAGTAACCGTTCTCGTAGCCCTGCAATTTCAGCGAACGGCCGTCGACCACCAGCTTGGCGCCTTCCTTGACGCCGAGATCGACGTAGGACTTCACCTTCTCGAAATGCTGCTTGGTGACCAGCGGGCCCATCTCGGCCTCGGGGTCGGTGCCGGGCGCGACTTTCAGCGCCCGCACCTTGGGGGCGAGCTTGTCGACGATGGTGTCGCCGACCTTGTCGCCGACGGCAACGGCAACCGAGATCGCCATGCAGCGCTCGCCGGCCGAGCCGTAGCCCGCACCCATCAGCGCATCGGTCGCCAGGTCCATGTCCGCGTCCGGCATGACGATCATGTGGTTCTTGGCGCCGCCCAGGGCCTGCACGCGCTTATTATGCGCGGTGCCGGTGTGATAGATGTATTCGGCGATCGGGGTCGAGCCGACGAAGCTCACCGCCTGGATCTCCGGATTCTCCAGGATCGCGTCGACCGCTTCCTTGTCGCCATGCACGACGTTGAAGACGCCGTCCGGCAGGCCGGCCTGCTTCAAGAGCTTCGCGATCAGCAGGGTCGGGCCGGGATCGCGCTCCGACGGCTTCAGGATGAAGGTATTGCCCGCGACCAGCGCGATCGGGAACATCCACATCGGCACCATGGCCGGGAAGTTGAACGGCGTGATGCCCGCAACGACACCGAGCGGCTGGCGGATCGCCCAGGAATCGACATTGGTGCCGACATTCTCCGAGAACTCGCCCTTGAGGAGCTGCGGCGCGCCGGCGGCGAACTCGACCACTTCGAGGCCGCGCGTCAATTCACCCTTGGCATCGGAGATGACCTTGCCATGCTCGGCAGTGATCGCGGCGGCGATCTCGTCGGCGCGCTCGTCGCAGAGCTGCTTGAACTTGAACATGATGCGGGCGCGGGTCAGCGGCGGCGTGCCGGCCCAGCCCGGGAAAGCGGCGGCGGCAACCTTCACCGCGGCGTCGAGCTCAGCCTTCGAGGCGAGCGCCACCTTGGCCTGGACTTCGCCGGTCGCCGGATTGAAGACGTCGGCCGTGCGGCCGCTCTTCCCCTGGACTTCCTGGCCGCCGATAAAATGATGGATGGATCTCATGATGCGCTCTCCCGGGTGCTCGAATTTGGGTTGGCAATATAGGTCAGCGACGGTCCACGGCGAGGGCGGATCGCTTGGGCCAGGGATATAAGCGAAGGCCGGGGGCAGTGGTCAAGATATTTATCGCTGCGCTCAATATATTGAGCGGTCTAATCACCGACGACTTGCGCGAAGGCGGATTTGAGCGCCCGCGCCAGCAAAGCGCCGGCCCGCCTGCGGCTCGCGGCGTCCTTGTAGCTGTCGTTGCGCATCTCGAACTCGACATAGGGAATGCCGGCCGCCTCGGCGTGGACCGGCAGGGTGTAGTCATTCTCCATGCTGACGACATAGGGCTCGTTCTCGCCGATCACCAAGCCGCCGGAATCCGCGGCGAGCAGATCGAACACCCGCCGGCGCATGCGGTCGTCCGGGCCGCTGATGACGCCGATATGCCAGGGCCGCAGCTTGCCGCCTGAAAGCTGGGCCGTGCAGCTGTGCATCGCGACGATGCAGAGCGGCTTCGGGCGCCGGGCGATCTCGGCGGCGATGCGGTCCTGGTAGGGGCGCATGATCAACGCATAGCGCCGCTTGCACTCCGCCTCTGTGAGATCGGCATTGCCCGGCACGGGGACGCCGTCGCTGACCTTGGCGATGCTGTCGCGCGCGCTGGGCTTGCGGTTGCTGTCGATCACCAGCCGCGAATAGGCCTGCCCGAACAGCGGCGCGTCGAGCGCGTCTGCCAGCGCGACAGCGATCGGCCAGATGTCGACGTCCCAGGCGATATGGTCCTGGAGATGCGCGGCGGAGAGGCCGAGGTCATCGAGGCCCTTCGGCACCACGTTGCCCGCGTGATCGCTGACCAGCAGGAAGGGCGAGGGGCGCTCGGCGCCGTGGCTGAGCACGGGATCGGGATCGCCCGGCGCGAAGCCGCGCCATTCAGGTGCCGACATGGATGAGGATCCGATCAGTAGACTTGCGCATACATCGAGAACAAGGTCTCGCGCTCGATCTCGGCGGTGTATTGCAGCTCACCGCGCTTGTGCATGAGATAGGGCATCTTCAACCCCTCGGGCATCAAGGCGGCCGGCGCTTTCTCCAGCTGGTCCAGCGCGTCGCCGAGGCTCGACGGCAGCGCCTCGATGCCGTTGGCCTTCTTCTCCGCGTCCGACATCCCGGCGATCTCGATCACCGTCGCGGCCTTCGGCAGCGCCAGTTTGCCGCGCAGGCCCATCAGTCCCGCGCGCAGGATCGCGCCCAAGGCCAGATGCGGCGTCGCGGCGGCATCGGCGGCGCGGTATTCGAAGTTGAAGCTCTTCTCGACCTTGGCTCCCGGCTTCTCCGAGATCGGGCAGATCCGCACCAGGGCCTCACGGTCGCGGTGGCCGAGATTGGTGACCGAGGCGCTCCAGGCATTCGGCCGCAAGCGGTCATAGGAGATCCGGCTCGGCGCCGTCACCCCGCAGAGCGCCCGGCCCTCCGCCAGGATGCCCGCGACGAACGGCGCCGCAGCGGCGGAGACGCCGTCGGCGCCCTTGGGATCGTAGGACAGCGGCTTGCCGTTCTTGTCTTCCAGGCTGAAATGGATGTGCACGCCGTTGCCGACGCCGCCGGGCTTCATGATCGGCGTGAAGGTCGCGCGCAAGCTTTTGCGCTGCGCGGCCGCGCGCACGATCTGGCGCAGCTTCACCGCGCGGTCGGCGGCCTCCAGGGCCAGGGCCGGGCGCATGGTGACCTCGAACTGGCCCGGCGAATATTCCGGCAGGAAGGTGTCGGGTTCCAGCCCGGCGCGGTCGATGGCGGCCAGGATCACTTCCGGCAAGTCATCGATCTGCCGGATCGCGTCCAGGCCGTAAGCGGAGCCGAGCCGCGGCTCCAGTCCGACCAGGGTGAACTCATGCTCGAAGGCGACGCGCAGATGGAGGCCGAAATCGTCGGCGAGTTCCTTGATCGCCGCCTGCAGATAAGAGCGCGGGCAGCAGGCCCAGGGGCTTCCGTCCAGTTCCTCGACATTGCCGAGGATGAAGCGCTCGACAGGACTGCCGTC